>DAOVBT010000315.1 GCA_030670375.1 Candidatus Aminicenantota bacterium
TGTTTATACGACATCGAGAACCATGGCCTGGATCATGGACACATTTTCGATGTTCAAGGGATACACAGAACCCAGCATCGTGACAGGAAAACCCGAAATTTTGGGCGGTTCCAAAGGCAGGAAAGAGGCCACTGGAAAGGGGGTATCCATAATCACTAGGGAATTTTTCAAATCACGGAAAAAAAGTCTAAAAGGAGCTAAAATCGCTGTGCAGGGATTCGGCAATGTGGGTGGTCATGCCGCTCTTTTCCTTTCTCAAATGGGAGCTAAAGTCATTGCAGCATCGGATGCTTCGGGGTGCCTTTTTGATCCAGACGGTCTGGATATCCCAGGGCTTATGGAATGCGTTGAAAAACACGCCTGTGTGATAAAACATCCTGGAACGCAGATAGACAAGGAAGAACTTCTTTTCCAAGATGTGGATGTTCTGATTCCGGCTGCTCTGGAAGACCAAATTCACCAGAAAAATGCCGATAAAATTAAAGCAAAGATCGTTGTCGAAGGGGCCAACGGCCCGGTGACTCCAGAGGGGGACGAGATATTGGAAAAACGGGGTATTGCTGTTATTCCCGATATTTTAGCTAATGCTGGTGGTGTTGTGGTAAGTCACCTGGAATGGGTTCAGGCCTTGAGTGGCCTTTATTGGGAAGAAGAACAAGTCAACGCTAAACTCGAGCACAAGATGGTAAAGGCTTTCAAGGTAGTCTGGGAAAGTGCAAATAAGAGAAATGTCGCCTTTCGATGTGCGGCTTATGTCGTGGCTATCGAAAGGATTGCCGAGGTATACCAATACCGAGGAATCTTCCCCTGATGTGTAATTAGAGTTTTTTACGGATGGATCTGCCTATGTGGGCGTACTTCGAACTTAGTAAGTCAGGTCGTCGAGATTGAAAAAACGCTCGTCGACGATGTTTCCTTGAACGTCGATACTACCGATCTTTTCAGGCATCTTTTTTCTTGTATCGTAGATCCCCCCCCTTTTGTCCACGCATCCGATCTTGGTCTTAACGGGAAATGTCGTGATGTCGCTGGAAAAGATGTCGCCGTGGTAGTCTACTTCGATTTGTTTCAGGTCGAATAGATCCTCCACCCTCTCCTTTATCACACGGGATCGGAAATGAGGCCAAATGCTTTCGACAAATGTCAGGGACTGTCCCTCATCTTGTTTCTTCTGGGTTTTGGCTTGGGTTTGTTTCGATTTTGTTTGGCTTTTCTGAATGTATTTCAATACTACCATTCCCAACAGAATACCGACACCTATCAGGGCCAGCAGAAAAAGGAACTGTCCGAGTGTGAAAAAAATGAACAGAACAATTCCTATAAGATACAAATATCCTGCGATCCTCACCCCGGATTTTGTTCCGGTGTTTTCGATGTTTTCTGTCCAGTCGTTTATGGCAATGAGTAAAGAATACAGGGGTTCCAATGTGAATTTTGCTAAACTGGCAAATTTGCCTTTGCCGGAGAGGATGTTTTGCCGTTTTTCTTTGAGCCAGTAATAAAGATCCACGGTAAACGCGTGAATGACCCCGATTTTCAAAAAAACCAGAATATACCCGATAAATAAGGGAACGACCAACAGAAGGATTAAATAAATCATAATACTTGCCCTTGTGTTTCCAACGATTCCATCTCTTTTAGTCGTGCAAGTGGGTCTGTTTTTTGGAAAGAAAAATCACCCCTTAAATCATCGCTAGAGGCGATTGCCAAATTTGCCCGCCCACCACATAATTTTATCGATCATGAGACTAGCCCTGATAGATAAGATTTTTAACGCATTCGTTGCAGCCAGGAGAGAAAAGCGCAAAGAACCCAGGCGCGAGGACGAACTTCCTGTCGAGATCGAAATTTTATCCGATGAAACCAATTCCGGTCCAACCCGAATTCTGTATGCCCGAATCAAGGATATTTCTGCGGGGGGGATAAAAATACTGACCAGCGTTTATATACCTCTTGATACGCCGATAAAATTAAAGATCACGTTGTCGAAATTGGGGGAGACCATCGGCCCCATAGGCAAAGTGGTTTGGGGAAACCAGATCGAAAATAGCGACATGTACGAGATGGGGATAGAATTCGAGAACACGCAACCGGAAATTCTGGGTACCTTGTTAGAGTATATCTACACGAATTGGGAGTAGTTTAGCGATTTTGGCGCTTTAAATTCCTGCGATCTTCCGGAAATGGAATCCGTATATCGCAAATGATATGGATATGCCGATAAAATAGGGGCGTCTCACCAAAGTCCAGATAATCAGTTTCCAGTACTGAAATCTTTCTTTTCCCTGGATCCCCAAGAGCCAGATGGATTTCAAAAAGGCGCTGAGATAGCAAAATTTGAAATAGGTCTTTTTGTCGAATTTTTTTGGCCTGTACTGTTTCAAAAATGTTCTCACACGTTTGTAGTAGTGTTTGGGCGAATAGATCGTGTCGAGGATTTTCTTGTAACCATTGATCAAAGTTTCATGATTCATTTTGGGAATGAAGTTGAGGGAAAAATCCGTGTTGTCGCCTGAAAAGCTTCCTAGCAACCGCCCTTCCCTTTTCAGACGCTGATACAAACGTGTGCCGCGCGGTGCATTCAACAATCCGACCATGGCTGTGACGATCCCGCTGTTCTGGATAAATTTTATCTGTTTTTCAAAAATCGCAGGGGTATCGCTGTCGAATCCGACGATAAATCCACCCTGAACCTCCAGACCCAAGTTCTGGATTTTTTTCACACAAGCTATCAAGTCACGATTTTTGTTCAGGTATTTATTGCATTCGGTGAGGCTGTCCTCGTTCGGGGTTTCGATCCCGATAAAGACCCTCCGGAATCCCGCTTTCACCATCAATTTGATCAGCTCGTCATCATCGGATAGGTTTATCGAGGTCTCGGTCAAAAAATAAAACGGGTATTTTTTTGCTGTCATCCAGTGGATAAGCGAAGGGAGCATGTCTTTTTTGAGCTTTTTTTTGTTGCCAATAAAGTTGTCATCTACAAAAAAGACACCCCCTCTCCAACCGAGGTCATAGATGGCTTCCAATACTGCCAGGATCTGCGTTTTGCTTTTGGTCCGGGGCTTGTGTCCATTCAGAATGATAATGTCACAAAACTCGCAATTGTAAGGGCATCCTCTGGAATATTGGATGCTCATCGACGCATATTTTTTTTTGTTGATAAGGTCCCACTGCGGGCTGGGCGTCTTTTTTATGTCGGGCCATTCTTTAGATGTGTAGATCTTTCTGGCTCGTCCCTGATTTAAATCCTCCAGGAAAACGGGGAGTGTGTTCTCTGCCTCGTTCAAAACGAAAAAATCGACGCCTTCGAATTCCTCATGGCCTGTCGTGAAAAGCGGGCCGCCGGCGACAACCTTAACGTTGAATTCGTTACACTTGCGGATAACTTCCTTGACCGACTTTTTCTGGACGATCATGGCGCTGATGAAGACATAATCAGCCCACCTGAGGTCATCATCCGTCAAACCGGCGACGTTCATATCGACCAGCCTTTTTTCCCAATCAGAAGGAAGCATGGCCGCTACAGTCAATAGACCCAAGGGGGGAAAGGAAGCTTTTTTGGAGATGAATTTCAGGGCATATTTGAAACTCCAGAAAGTATCAGGGTATTTCGGATAAATCAGGAGAATTTTCATCATACATACTAAGATTACCATGTTTGCGCTGTATATGTGAATA
>DAOVBT010000178.1 GCA_030670375.1 Candidatus Aminicenantota bacterium
CGAACGTAGTGAAGCAATCTACGGCGATTGCTTCGTCGTAACACTCCTCGCAAAGACAGCAGCATGGACCGATGCCTCGCATCTACAACAAGCTAGGCTCGTGAATAATCCAGGCTAAAAAATACCGGTTTTGGGGATACCTCAGGTCAAGAGTAGTCGAGCGCGAACTCCTCTATTTCATCAAACTGCAGATACCGATAAATTTCTTTGGCCTTCGGCATCACCTTTTCTTCGATAACAGAAAAGTATTTCTCTGGAGTTGGAAGCTGCCCCTCCAACGCAGATACAGCAGCCAGTTCTGCTGATCCCAAAAAAACCTGGGCTTCATCACCCATCCGATTGTCAAAATTGCGTGTGGATGTCGAGATAATCGTGGCCTTTGGTTTTACGCGAGCTTGATTTCCCATGCACAGGGAACAACCGGGGATCTCCAACCTCGATCCGACACTGGAATAGATAGAATAATAACCCTCTCGCATCAGTTGTGTTCTGTCCATCTTAGTGGGTGGAGTAAGCCAAATGCGTGTGCCCAGATAACCCACACCTTCGAATATCTTTCCTGCTGCTCGGAAATGCCCGATATTTGTCATGCATGAACCGATAAAAATCTCATCGATTTTATCGCCGGCCACTTCAGAAAGAAGTTTCACATCATCCGGATCATTCGGACAGGCAACGATCGGCTCTTTGATGTCATCCAGATCGATCTCTATCACGGCTGCATATTCGGCATTCTCATCCCTTCGGATAAGCACAGGATTTGCCAGCCAGTTCTTGCAAGCATCGATGCGTCTCTTTAGGGTGTCTGCATCCTTGTAACCCATCTCGATCAGCTTTTCCATCAAGGCAATGTTGCTTTTGAGGAACTTTGTGACACTCTCCTCACTAAGGACATATGTCCCACCAGCAGCCGATCGCTCTGCCGTAGCATCGGTCAATTCAAAAGCCTGGTCCACAGTCAGGTCCGGCAATCCTTCCATTTCCAGCAGCCGGCCGTTGAAAATATTTTTTTTCCCTTCCTTCGCGACGGTCAGGAGGCCCTGGTGGATGGCAAAATAAGGTATGGCGTTTACGGCATCCCTCAGTGTGATCCCGGGATTGAGCTTTCCCCGGAATTTGACAAGAACAGATTCAGGCATATCCAAGGGCATAAAACCCAGGGCCCCGGCAAAAGCGACAAGACCCGAACCCGCCGGAAAACTCAGTCCGATGGGAAATCGGGTGTGAGAATCACCCCCTGTCCCCATAGTATCTGGAATCAGCAGACGATTGATCCAGGAATGGATGATACCATCGCCCGGTTTAAGCACTACTCCCTTTCTCTCGGTAATAAATGCGGAAAGGGATTTGTGCATTTTGACATCAGTGGGTTTGGGATAGGCCGCCGTATGGCAGAACGATTGCATGAAAAGGTCGGATTGAAACTCAAGACAAGCCAATTCCTTGAGCTCATCAGCGGTCATCGGACCGGTGGTATCCTGGGAGCCCACAGTGGTCATCTTGGGCTCACATGCTGTTCCCGGAAGCACTCCTTCCACGCCACATGCTTTCCCGACAATTTTCTGGGCCAAAGAATAGCCCTGATCAGGTTCAGGTTCGGGATTCTTGATCTTGGCAAAAAAATCCGCCTCGTCCAAATCCAAGACTTCCCTGGTTTTGGCAGTCAAGGATCTCCCCACGATCAGGAACAGCCTTCCTCCGGCACGAAATTCATCCTTGAGTGTGGTCGGTTGAATGGCAAATGTTGCCAACGTCCCCCCTGCCTCATCTTTGATGATGCCGGATTCTGTGTCGACATGGATAACATCGCCATTCTTTATTTTGCTCACATCGCATACTAAGGGCAATCCGCCGGAGTCTTCGACCGTGTTGAAAAAGATGGGTGCGATCAAACCGCCAATGACGACTCCTCCTCTCCGTTTGTTCGGCACATACGGAATCTCTTCGCCAATATGCCACAGCAGCGAATTGGTGGCAGACTTTCTCGAGGAACCCGTCCCCACGACATCTCCCACAAATACCACACGATCGCCCTGGTCCCTCCAGTTACCGATAGCCTTTATCCCCCCTGGGAATCGTGTTTCGCCCATCGAGAGAGCGTGAAGAGGAATATCGGGTCGGCTCCAGGCGTATTTCGCCGGGGAAAAATCATCTGTGTTCGTTTCTCCATCTATTCTAAATACCCTTAACGTTAATTTATCGGGAAATGCGGATTTGGAAAGAAACCACTCTCCGTTTGCCCATGCTTGAAGAACATCGTGAGCATAGCTGTTTGTTTTAGACAATTCAACGATTTTATCGAATGCACTGTAGACAAGAATAGTATTTTTTAAGGCCTCAGCAGCATTGGCAGCAAGCTCAGCATGACCTAAAAGGGATATCAGAGGCTCTACGTTGTAGCCCCCGAGCATGGTTCCAAGAAGGTAAACAGCCTTATCTTTCGTTACAACAGGTGACTCAAACTCGCCTAAAGCAACTTTTCCGAGCCATTCAGCCTTAACCTTGGCCGCTGGATCGACTCCAGGAGAAATCCTTTGGCTCAAAAGGTAGAACAAAAGATCCGCTTTCCCCTCAGGAGGATTTTCCAACAAACGGCATACCTCCAAAGTCTGGTCGGGATTCAAAGGAAGTGGAGGGATGTTTTGTTCTTTTCTCTCCTTTTCATGTTCAAAATATGACGTAAGCATGACTATCACTCCATTTTTCTTCTGAATCATTCAACAACTTCATGGGCCGCTTCTTCGTCCCTCCTCAAATGCTAGGGTGGGGTGGCGGGTCTCGACTCGTGAATAATCCAGGTATGCAGTCAGTTTCGCCTATAAAGCGAGAGAGATACTATATCTCACCAACATAAAAAGTTCAAACATCCGCTTTATTCATTTTCTTGGAGGCATTTATTTCCGTGATATTAAAAGGCTTTATGTCGGCTTTTAGGAATGGTCGCTTCAACCATCCCCAAAAGCCCCATTTATCACGGTAATAGAAGATGCATACCACCATTTTCTTAAAAATGTTGATTTTCCAGTGCAAAAAGTATAATATTTTACTTCATTTTTTTTAATAAAAATAAACAGGGAGGAATTATCATGGATGATGCTGTCATCGCAAAGGCCAAGGAATACTTTGGCTCAATCGTTGAAGAACAGCTAGAACGAGTGGAACAAATGAAAAAAAGCCAAGAGTGGATCGATTATTCTCAGGTCAAACCCATCATTATCGGTATTATCGGGGGTGACGGCATCGGTCCCTTTATCGCCGCCGAAGCACGGAGTATCCTGGAATTCCTGTTGAAGGAAGAAGTGGAAAACGGAAAAGTTGTGTTGCGCGATATCGAAGGCTTAACTATCGAAAACCGAGCGGCTCAAAACAAATCCATTCCTGACGACGTCCTGGAAGAAATCAAGAAATGCCATGTGACTCTCAAGGGCCCGACCACAACACCAAGAAAAGGAGATCCATGGCCCAACATCGAGAGTTGCAATGTCTCTATGAGAAGACACTTGGACCTTTTTGCCAATGTCAGACCCGTTAAGGTTCCCAAAGATGGCATCGACTGGATGTTTTTCCGAGAAAACACAGAGGGCGCTTACATCATGGGGAGCAAAGGCATTAATGTCACCGATGACCTTGCCATTGATTTTAAAGTTATAACCAGTCAAGGGGCAGAAAGGATCATACGATTGGCCTTTGAGTACGCCAAAAAAAATAACATCGACAAGGTCACCATCGTAACAAAGGCCAATGTTGTCAAAACATCGGATGGAAAATTCTTGGATATCGGCTACAAAATAGCCGAAGAATACCCCGAGATCGAGACAGATGACTGGTACATCGACATCATGACAGCCAAGCTTGTGGATCCCAAACGGCGCACACAGTTCAAGGTCCTCGTCCTCCCTAACCTGTATGGAGATATCTTGACTGACGAAGCTGCCGAATTCCAAGGAGGCGTGGGAACAGCAGGAAGCGCAAACATAGGCAAACGTTATGCCATGTTCGAGGCTATCCATGGATCTGCACCCCGAATGGTCAAAGAAGGCCGGGCAAAATACGCCGATCCTGCCAGCATGATCCGAGCAGCCGCTATGCTGGTCAGCCACATCGGTTATCCAGCCAGGGCGAAAAATTTGGAAATGGCTCTGGATATCTGCGGCAACTACGAGAAAAAATTTGTGACGACCGGCCGTGACACGGGAGCTACAGGCGTAGATTACGCCCACTACATCATGGAGACCATGCAGGATCTCAATCTCAAGGAACGCTGGGAAGGTTACATTAAAATATAAAACGTTATAATATTAGGAGGTTCATATGAGGAAAAAGATAGCGCTAATCGGCGGTGGACAGATCGGACAAATTCTAGCCATGCTTGCCGCCCAGAAAGAAATGGGGGACATCATTGTCCTGGACATCCCTGACTACGTCGATCCTGTCAAGGGAAAAGCTCTCGATCTTATGGAAATGGCTCCCCATGGCAACTATGACGCCGACATCAGTGGTACATCGAACTACGCCGACCTCGAAGGCACTGATGTTTGTATCATTACGGCTGGCAAACCCAGGGAAGCAGGGATGACCCGAGAGGATCTGCTCAACACGAACATCAAAATCATCAGCGACGTGGCCAACGGCATCAAAGCCCATGCTCCCAATGCGTTCTGTATCGTGCTCACCAATCCGCTCGATGCGATGGTGTACTGTTTCCACAAAATAACGGGCTTTCCCAAGAACCAAGTCGTGGGTATGGCAGGCACACTAGATACAGCCCGTTATCGTGCTTTCATTGCTATGGAGTTAGGCGTCTCAGTGGCAGACATCGCAGGAACGGTTCTTGGTGGTCATGGCCCGACCATGGTCCCGCTTCCCCGCTTGACAACAATCGGCGGCGTGCCCTTGTCCGAAATCGCCAACCAAGAACAGATCGATAAGATCGTCGAACGGACGCGCAAAGCCGGTACAGAAATCGTTCAGCTCTTCGGCAAGGGTTCGGCCTTCTTCAGCCCGGCCTTGAGTGCAATCGTTATCGCTGAGTCCTACTTGAAGGACAAACGGCGCGTCCTACCGGGTGCCGCTCTCTGTGAAGGAGAGTATGGCATCGATGGCCTGTTTATCGGCGTACCTTGTTTGATCAGTGCCAAGGGAGTGGAAAAGATCCTCGAGATCAAACTTACCGACGAAGAAAAAGCTAGGCTCGAGACCACAAAAGAGGCCGTGCAAAAGACTGTCAATGAGTGTGAAACCCAAGGTTTCTAAGCGTTAATCGAGAGTCGAAATCA
>DAOVBT010000282.1 GCA_030670375.1 Candidatus Aminicenantota bacterium
AAAATCAAGATAGACAAGCTGAATGAGATGGCGGAAAAATCGGAGAAAGACATCCAGATCGGAAGTTACTGCACGGTGTTCTCGGCCACGGAGATACTGACGAAGATTAGAGAAGGCGTTGAAGTGAATGACCTGATCAAAGGAGTGTTTCATTCGGTCATAAAAAGGGCGCTCGAAATGGACCCTTTAGAGGGAGAGATAGTTATGAGCGGGGGAGTAGTAGCTCATAATCCTTTTTTGGTCTCGATGTTTGAGGAGAAGCTCGGAAGAAAGGTTTTTGTGCCTCCCCTTCCTCAGTTGACAGGCGCTTTCGGAGCAGCCCTGTATGCTTTAGAAAAAAAAGGAGGTCAGTATGCTTGATGCATTATTTAAACCGAGGTCGGTGGCCATCATCGGCGCATCGAATAATCCCTTGAGTATCGGCCATATTGTCATGCAGAACCTTCTTGACCACAATTTCAAAGGTCCCATATATCCGATTAACCCGAAATCCAAGTTCATCAAAAGCTTCAGAGCCTACACTTCTGTATCGGAGATCCCTGATGAGGTTGACCTGGTGAATATTTCCATAAAGAACACTCTTGTTCCCTACGTCCTTGAAGATTGCGGCAAGAAGGGAGTCAAATTCGCTATCGTCCACACAGCCGGGTTTAAAGAAGTGGGCGAAGAAGGGCTGCAGCTGGAAAGGCAGATTGTCGAGATCGCACACAAGTACGGGATGCGCATCTACGGCCCGAACTCACAGGGTATTCAGAATTCCGACCCGGCCATATCGGTCTATGCCAATTTCACTTTTGTTCCGATGAGCCCCGGCAATATCTCGATCGTTGCTCAGAGCGGGGGAGTCGGAGAGACGTTGAAGCTGCATCTCTACAGGATCGGCAAGGGAATCCGGATGTATTCCAGTTTCGGCAACGAAGCCGATGTCAGCATGAACGAGATCATCGATTATTACGGCCAGGATGAGGAGACAAAAGTCATCATGGTGCATATCGAAACGATGAAAGATCCGGCGGGTTTTCTCGAAGTTGCCAGCCGTGTGACTCAGAAGAAGCCGATCCTTGCCCTGAAAACCGGAAAGACATCGGAAGGGGCTGTCGCTGTGGCCTCTCATACGGGATCTTTAATGGAACAGGATACACTCACTGAAGTGATTTTTAAAAAGGCGGGAGTCCTCCGTTTCCACTCCCAGGAGGACATGATCGATGCGGCCGTGGCCTTTGCGAACCAGCCAGTTCCCCCCGGAGACAGAGTCGTGATCGTGACGAATACCGGTGGGCCTGCGATCATTGCTGTGGATGAATGTATATCCGCCGGACTCAAGATGGCTAAGTTAAGCGCAAAAACAAAAAATACTTTGAAAAAACTTGTCTTTCAGGAGGCCATTGTCTCCAATCCTGTGGATGTGGTGGCCACTGCCGGACCCGAGCAGTACGGCGGGACGGTCGAGGCTCTGCTCAAAGACCCGAATATCGATTCCGTTCTACTTGTTTTTGTGACTGCGCCGTTTGTGGATTGTGAAGGGATCGCCAGAAAACTAGGGGAATTGGGAAAAACCGCAGACAAACCGATCGTCTGTCAGGTAATGACCATAGAAAAATGGCAGGAAGTCATCCGCCTGATCAGAGCCAGTGGTATTCCCGTCTATGACTTTGCCGAAACAGCGGCCAGAACTCTCGCCTCCATGACTCAGTATGGACAGATCCAACAGAGACCAACTCCCACTTTTGTCACATTCAGGAAACAGAAGAAAAAAGTCGAAGTCATTTTGAGCAAACACAAAAAGGAGTTTTTCCTCTCTCAGCAGGATGTCTATGATATCTTGAGTGCCTATGGAATTCCGGCAGCCAAAACAGTGAAGGTCACGAAAGATAAAGACCTGGCAAAAGTCGCAAAAGAAGTTGGATATCCGCTGGTCTTGAAGGTTGATAGCGAGAGCATTGTCCATAAATCGGATGTGGGGGGCGTGGCCCTTGGAATTAAAGACGAGTCGGTACTCCTTTCGGTCCATAAAAAGATGGCCAAAAAATTTGCCAAACACAAACCAGATTTTATCCTCCAGGAACACCTCACAGGCGGTAAAGAGGTGATTATGGGGTTAAAGGGGAACGTGGGCCTTGAACCCACTGTCATGTTCGGATTGGGCGGAGTTTTTGTGGAAGTGCTCAAGGACGTCGAGTTCCGGCTGGCCCCTCTCTCTGAAGAAGACGCCATCGAAATGATCCAGTCGATCAAAGGATATCCCATACTGAAAGGGACTCGAGGAGAGAAGCCTGTGGATATCGATGCTGTGGTCGATATGCTGATCCGGCTCTCTCAGCTTGGCACAGATTTCCCCCAGCTCGATGAAATGGACCTGAATCCTGTCTTTGTGTTCCCCAAAGGGAAAGGCGCTGCAGTTGTGGACGCCCGCATAAAACTTAAATCCTTATGAATTGGATTCCTCTAACGATTGTTATTCTTTACATTGTCCTGCTCTTCGTCATCACGTGGTTGACGCGGCGTCTGAGCAGGGGAGGAATGATCGGTTATCTTTTGGCCGGGCGCGGCCTTCCCTTTTGGGTCGCCGCTCCGCTTCTCACTGGACTGGCCATCGGTGGCGCCTCGACAATCGGTGTCGCTGAGCGGGCCTATAGCTCAGGGATCGCAGCGGGATGGTACAATGCGGCTTGGGCGGCCGGAGCCGTTTTTGTGGGACTTATTGCGGCCCGCCGGTACCGGGCATTGGAGATCACAACCATTCCGGAATTTTTTGAAAGGCACTACAATGTATCCGGTCGTATTGTCGGTGTGATCGGACAGCTCCTTCTCCAAATTGTCATCACGTCTCTCCAGTATGTGGCGGGTGGAGCCATTCTCTCGTCCTTACTCCCGGATGTGTTCACGTTCCAATCGGGGATGCTGGTCACGGCCGTGGTTTTTGTGGGGATCACTCTGATCGGTGGGTTTTGGGCCGCCGGGATCACCAACATCATCAATGTGGTCCTGATCTATGTGGGCGTTTTTCTGGCTGCGATCCTGGCCGTCGATAAGGTGGGAGGGATCGATGAACTTGTGGCCAAGCTCCCCAGTAGTCATCCCGGATTCGACCTGGGCGCGATAGGCTGGAGCCTTGTTTTGGGCTGGTTTCTTGTTATGTGCACGATGACCTTCTCCGTCCAATCCGTAGCCCAGATCAGCTTTGCCGCCAAAGACTCCCTATCCGCAAAAAAGGGCTTTCTCCTCGGCGGCCTTTTAATCCTTCCCATAGGGTTTGTTAGCGCTATAATCGGCATGGCCGCAGCCGTGCTGCACCCGGGAATTT
Source organism: Candidatus Aminicenantota bacterium (assembly GCA_030670375.1). Taxonomy (GTDB): domain Bacteria; phylum Acidobacteriota; class Aminicenantia; order Aminicenantales; family Aminicenantaceae. The sequence goes on from DAOVBT010000282.1 coordinate 3,305, forward strand.
TTCCCACCGAAGCCTTACCCCGCACGGTGCTGAGCTTGAGCCCCTTTGTTGCCGGCCTTGTTCTGGCTGGTTTGTGGGCCGCGGATGTTTCTACGGCATCGGCCCTCCTCGTGGGAAGCGCTACTCTGGTGGTCAATGATTTTATCAAAAGATTTTTAGCTCCCGATCTCGGGGAAAGACGAGAGAGGATTTTCTCTCGTCTGTCGGTTCTGGTTTTGAGTGTTTTCACCTACCTCCTTGCTGCTTCGGTCTCTGGGATCGTTCGGACAATGCTTATTGGGTTGACGCTGACAACAGCCTATACTCTGGTCACTCTCATGACCCTGTTCTGGCCCGGCATATGCAGACGTTCCCATGCCACATGGACGCTGCTCGTCGCCATGGTTGCTCTTGCCCTTTGGTTGATGTTCCCTCAGATCCCAACCTTTTTCCAAAGTATAAATCTCCCTCATCCCATATATTTCTGCTGGATCGTGAGCTTAGTGACGTTTTTTCTGGTTGCTGTTTTGGATAAGCGAAAGATAAAACTGCAGGAGGATTTAAAAAGGTAAAAAAGCGTTTTCAAAGCCATTCATCACGGCTTTGAATATGCTTATAGGCAGGGAAGCCTTGACAAAATTTATGATTCTGATTATTGTGGCAACCACAAATGGTCACCAATTTTATGATTGTGTGTGTC
>DAOVBT010000016.1 GCA_030670375.1 Candidatus Aminicenantota bacterium
ACCGAAACGTCTCCAAAAACTTCAGCGCTAAAATTCACATATGGGCTCTTCTCGACCAGCCTGTTCTGAAATTCGGCATCTTTACCCTCCACTTTCACAGATTCCGCCTTAAAATCTCTGGGAAGTAAAACATGGAACAAAATTTCAGATTGAGAAGATAGAACATCCAGGCAAATCTGATCTCCCACATGCTGGAAAGAATAGGCTATTTTTTCACCCGAACATTTATAAGCAACCTGGACTTCGGCTTCCTCCACATTTGCTGCCACCCAGCGGGGAGAAATCTGAACATTTTGGTAGAGGCAAAGCCTTTCTTCCACACCAGCCAATCCTTCCAAAAAGGCATAGAGCATCGCACTCGAACCCCAAGCATCTGATGGGGATGCTTCGGGACTCGTGCTTGTCTCGGCAGTAGAAGGTGTCCCATCGGGAAAGTACCAGAGGTATGTTTTTCCTGTTTCGGCTATCATCTTGTAATAGCGGTTCAAGATATCCACACCATAGGCTTCATAACCATGCTCGAAGGCCGCCTTGGCCAACTCCCCGCCCACAAGTGGCATGATTCCTCCGTTGATATACGCCCCACCGACCAATTTCTCATCGCCAAAAATGCCGTTCGGGAAAGGAGGGTCGATCGAGAACCACTCGGCAAAAGCCGGTGAGTTTTCCTTTCGTTTCAGATACTCCTTGATGATCGATACGGCCTGTTCATGCGAGGCGATCCCACGGTTGATAGCCATCGGGTTGCTTAAACTCAATTGTTCGGTTTCGTCGACTCCTGGGATTTCGACCGGGGTGATCTTCACAAAATGGGTGTAAAATCTTCCGTTCCAGCAAGTTTTGTTCATTTGAATCTTTAAATCTTGTGCACGTTTTTCCCAGTACTCTGCTCGGCTCCGATTGTTGAAATTGGCGTACATTAGAGCCAAAATGCGAAATGCTTCATAATAACCGCTGTTGTCCCCGTGCATGATTCCCCAGTAGGTGTCATCCGTTATCTGAAACTGGAGCCAGTCATGGGAACCCCCTGTGTAGGCAAAGTCCCACGTGTCTATGGTGTAGGCTCTTTTCACAAGTTGCCTATTCTCATCCCAACGCCAGGGATGGGACAGGATGTACTGCAAAGCCTTTTCCAGGTTTGGCAAAAGCTTCAACAACCACCGGCCATCCCCTGTGGCCTGCCATGCGAGAAAACAGGCTTTAACAAACCTGTATTCCACATCCGCTTCTACAGGCACCCGCACATATTTGGTCCAGTTTTCCCTCTCACAGGGAAGTTTTTCGGGAAATGTCGTTACGTAGTCAAAGATGCGCCCGTTTTGCGCTTGAGTTTCGGCAAAGTGTTGGATCAGACTCTTGAGGTCTGGTTCGGAATACTTCAACCCGCGGAGCATATCGCTGTAGTCTCTGATCCAGAAGGATTTGGTATCTGGAGTGCGGTATCCCCTGATGTTTTTCCCGTCAATCACGATGTCTAAAGCATTGTTTTCGAGGAAGGACCGGATTTTCGGAAAAAAATGGTCGAATCCAGGCTTGCCGGTTTTGACAAATGTCTGCTCTCCCATTTGTGCAAACATACCACCAAACTTGGGCTGAATTCAAGGCATCCCGTTTTATTTTCGTAGGGAATAGAGGGCTTGTTGGACGGATTTTGAGATGTAGGAGGTATCTGTTCCGACCGCTACAAGCGTATACCCAATATGGATGTAGGGTTTGACAGCCTCGGCATCAACGCCGAATATCCCTGTCACAATACCCGCCTTGGAACATATGGTCTGCACCTTCTGAATCATGCCTTGAACTTCCTGATCTTTCACTTTTCCCAGCTTGCCGACACTTCCGGAGAGGTCATACGGACCGACAAATAGGGCAGAAAGTCCGGGGACTTTGACGAATGACTCCAAGTTTTCAACAGCATCGATGTGTTCCACTTGCGGAACTACGGCAATCGTTTCATTGGCTTTTTCCATGTATTCCTGGAGATTCAAGCCATAACCTTGAGCCCTGGATATTCCCAGACTCCGCGTCCCTTTTGGTGGATATTTGCTCCATCGGAGAATTTTTTCGACTTCCTCGGGTGTATTCACGTGCGGGACAATAATTCCAGCAGGACCGGTTTCGAGAACTTTTTTGATCCAGGCTTCATCCATGGCCGGTACCCGCACCAGACAGGGGAATTCCTTCCCAACAGCCTGGAGGATTCTCTGCACATCTTTCACACCGAGGGAAGTGTGTTCCATATCGATAAAAAGCCAGTTAAAACCAGCCTGGGATAGGAGTTCCGCTATTTCGGGGGATGGGAGTGTCAATATCGTTCCCAACAACAAATCGCCGTTTCTCAGTCGACCCAGAAAAGATTCATTCAAATCCTCCTCCTAAAAAGGGGACGGTTCTATTTTTTCTCAGGATATTATATGTTTTTTAAAATTGCCAGACAAAAAATGAGAACCGCCTCTTTTTGTTGACATTGGGGCCGATCCGAAGTAAAAAACTAGGGATTGGAGCGATGGACTGATGCATATTTGGGGCCTGCACATTGTCGATGTCGGGATCATTCTTTTTTATGTGGTCCTCATTTTATGGATAGGAAAACGCGCAGGAGCAAAAACTAAAAACACCGGTGATTTTTTCCTGGCAGGCCGCAAGCTCGGAAAATTTTATCAGTTTTTTCTCAACTTCGGCTGTTCCACCAATGCCGATCAGGCCGTGGCTGTTTCGCGCGAAATCTACCGGACGGGAATCGGCGGCATGTGGATCCAATACCTGGTCCTCTTCCTAACACCATTTTATTGGTTCTCCGTATTTTTCTTTCGCAGAATCCGCCTGACAACCATCGGAGATTATTTCACAGAACGCTTCAACAGTAAATCTCTCGGAGCAAGCTATGCCATTTTTATCCTCCTGATGTCCATTTTAGGAGGAGGAATCGGATACATGATTGCAGCCAAGACCATGATGGCAATGACTCCCAAATCGCCCGAACAATTATCCCATGAAGAACGCTTGAGTGTGGAGCAATTCCGAGAATATCAGGGGTTCAGAAACCGTTTAGATGAGGGCCTGAGCCAGCAGGAACAGATTCGTTATGATGAACTGAACGAAAAAAACAAGCGCGGCGAACTCCACTCCTTCATTTCCCACACCAATCCCATTCTCTTTTATTTTATTTATGCCATCATCGTGGGAATCTACACCATGCTGGGAGGTTTCCGCGCAGCGGCCATCACCGATGCCATTCAAGGTTTGCTGATCATCACGTTCTCCATGATTCTCATCCCCATAGGCCTTCACAAGATCGGTGGTTTTTCCGGCCTTCACGCTTCTGTGCCAGACTACATGTTCGAGCTTTTTGGGTCTGTGACCATGAGCGAATACGCCTGGTACACCATCCTCGGGATGGTGCTTGCCAATCTCGTCTCGATCATAGCTGTAGCTCCGGGGATGCAGACAGCCGGGTCAGCCAAAAACGAGATGACAGCCCGCTTCGGCATGATTGGGGGCATGTTTTTCAAGCGGTTTATCATGATCTTCTGGGCACTGGCAGGCCTTCTGGCCATCGGATTATACACCGGGATTCTGCACGATCCTGATTTGATATGGGGATACATGTCAAAAGACCTGCTTTTCCCCGGAGCAATAGGCTTGATGCTGGTGGGCATCCTGGCTGCCAACATGTCCACTCTGGATGCCAGCGCCGTCTCCTACTCGGCCCTGTTTATCAAAAATATCTACCAACCTTTCAAGCCTGGAAAATCCGAAAAACATTATTTATTCGTGGGCCGTATCGCCATCGGTGTGACGCTTTTAGGAGGAATAGCTGTTGCCCTTTATGTGAACAATCTCCTGGAGCTTTTCAAATATATCATTTCCATACCTGCCATCTACGGCGCTTCCATTTGGCTGGGTTTCATGTGGCGGAAGCTGACAAAAACGGCAGTAGTCACCCAAGTTGTGCTTTGTTTGATCATTTATGCCGCCATCCCCAACCTTTTTCCTACATTAAACTGGGCCAAATACAATCCCTCATTCCTCCAGGAAACCCAACCCAAAGTTGTCAGATACACAACAAGCGCGTTAAAAGAAGATGTCGAAGAAGGAAATGCCGATATTATCGGGCAATCCATCCCAAAAAAACATGTCATCGAACCTGTGGGCGTATATTTCGAAAACGTCGCCAGGATCGACCCATCAGATCCTGAATCAGCCAAAGTGGGACTGGGACGATTCCATGCCGAACTCTGGGTGTTGAGCTGGTTCGGGATCGATTTTTCAGGATTCAAAAAATCTCAGCTTGTGGCCGCCCGTTTTTTCTTCGACGCCCTGTTTCCGTTTGTTTTCTTGTTTTTGATCTCGTTCTTCACAAAACCAGCACCCAAAACGAACCTGGATAGATTTTTTGCCAAGCTGCACACACCGGTTCAAAAAACAGAGGAGGAGGAAAGGCGGGCTCTGCAGGAATCTTATGACAATCCCAAAAAATTCGAAAAGGATAAGATCAAGCCGGGCTCGAACTGGGAGATCATGAAGCCCAAAAAGATCGATATTTTGGGATTCGGCGGAAGCTGGATACTTGTGGGGATAATTATCCTGCTTCTCTGGCTAATGACCTCGATTAAGTAGCCTTTTCTAGTTAGTCTTATTTATCTTAGGGTGGAGAGCTCTTTTTCCAGTTGGCTGACTTTGTCTTTGAGAGCTTCCTTTTCCCCTTTTTTGGACATCTTCATCATACGTGCCAAAAGACCGATAAGACAGAGCAAGAGAAGAACACTTAACAATGATGCATTCAAGAAAGGCACTTTCCATTCCTGCATGAATGCAAGAAGCCCGACATCGGACAAATAGGACAAACAAGTGATGACAACCATTAATAATACCCACCAAATCATCTGACCACCTCCTATTGATATAAGAAAAAGGAATTTGTAAGTATATGAACTTTTCCTCTCAAGGTTTTCTTACTCCCCACAAGACGTATATCACAGGAAAAAACAAGTTGTCAAATTTGGTTTCTCGATTCGACCTTCAGTATAACATGAAGTTATTGGGTGGCACCGAATGGGACGTCCCCTAGTAGCCGAATAGGCGGGGAAGGAAAAGGCTGATCTCGGGGATGAAGGTAACGAGGAGAAGGGAAACGAGCATCGCAATAAATAGGGGAAGAAGCGGCCGGATGACACGGGCGATGCTTGTGCCGGCAATCCCGCACCCGATGAACAAAACACTCCCGACAGGCGGCGTGCACAGCCCGATACTCAAATTCAACACCATGATGATACCGAAGTGGATCGGGTTGACGCCCAACTGCATCACGACAGGTAAAAAGATCGGGGTGAAGATCAAAACCGCCGGTGTCATATCCATGAAGGTCCCGATCACAAGCAACACAAGATTGATGATCAACAGGATGATGATCTGGCTGTTGGAGATCGCCATAAGGGCTGAGCTGACATTTTGAGGGATGTTCTCGTAGGACATGATCCAGGACATGCCCATGGATGTACCGATAAGCAGCATCACTATGGCTGTTGTGGCTGATGTGTCGACAAGGATTTTTGGAATCTCCTTCCACTTGACTTCCCTGTAGATCAGGACGGACAGGATGAAAGTGTAAAGAACGGCAATGGCCGAGGCCTCGGTTGCCGTGAAATAACCGGCCACGATCCCTCCGATCACCAGGAAAATCAAAAACAGGCTGGGGATTGCATCCAGGAACCGGAGGATGCCTTCTTTAAATCTAATCCTCTGGGCGATCGGATATTTTTTTCTGTAGGCGATCATACCGGCAACGGCCATCAAGGAAAGGCCGACCAGAATCCCTGGAAAATACCCGGCTACAAACAGCGCCCCGATGGATACTCCTCCGCTGGCAAGGGAATAGACGATCAGGATATTGCTGGGAGGAATGATCAGCCCGGTGGTAGCTGAAGTGATATTCACCGCTGCGCTGTAGTCGAGGTCATATCCCTCTTTTTTCATCCTCGGAACCATGAATCCCCCGATGGCGGCCGATGAGGCTACGGCTGATCCCGAGATCGATCCGAACAGCATGGCAGCCATGATATGGACAAAAGCCAAGCCACCGGGGAACATCCCGACCAAAACTTTGGCAAAATCGATCAAACGCCGGGCGATCCCTCCCCTGTTCATAAGCTGACCTGAAAGGATGAAAAACGGGATAGCCAACAAGGCAAAACTATCCAAACCTGTTGCCATGCGCTGGGCCACTGTTGTGAGCGCCGGGCTTGTGTCTATGCTCATCAACATGGTTATGACTGTCGCTATCCCGATACAAAATGAGATCGGAATCCCAAGGATCAGGAGGAACACAAAACTGCCGACAAGGATAAGGATGTGGAAAAGCTCCATCTTTTAGATCCCCTCCTGACTTTCCACAGCGATGGCTTCGAACTCAAGCGATTTTCCGGAAAGAGCTCGGTATCTCTCGATCATAAAAACGGCAGCATAAAACATGATGAGCAATCCGCTTATCGGAAGAACCAAGTACACATACCCGAGTTTTATCCGCAGAGCAGCGGAAATCTGGTTCAAGGTCAACGTGATGGTTACCAACCGAAGACCTCCGACAACCATCACAAAAAAGGAAAACAGAAATATAAAAACCTGGATGATAATGTCAGTCCATATTTTCGTTTTGTTCTTGAGCGCCTGCAGCAACACATCGATAGCCAAGTGCATTTTTTTGCCGGCTGCATAACTGGCACCCAACAATCCCACCCAGATCAAAAAAAACCGGGCCAGCTCCTCTGTGAAGGAACTGGGATCCCTCAAGACAAAACGGGTAAAGACCTGCCAGAGCACGTTGAACACATTGGCGCCCATAAGGATGATGAGGGCCATCTCAAGGAGTTTATCGACTGTTTTTTTGGCTCTTTCGAGCATTATTTCACTTCCCTGATCCTTTGAATGAGGTCATAAATGCGAGGCTGCGATTTGTACTCCTCATAGATGCTTTCCACTTTTGCGATAAACAGTTCTTTGCCCGGATGATAGATTGTGACGCCGGCCTTTTGCACCTCTTCTAAAGCCTTCTCTGTAGCCTCTTTCCACAGCTTTTTCTGGTAAAATTCCGACTCGTCGGCTGCCTCCTGCAACAGTTGCTGAAATTCTGGCGAGAGATCCTCCCAGATCTTGGTGCTGATGACCAGAACATCCGGCACGCCGGTGTGTTCGTCCAGAGAATAAAATTTGCAGACTTCATAGTGCCGGGAAAGGTGGAAACTGGGAGGATTGTTCTCTGCCCCATCCACTACTCCCTGCTGGAGTGCTGAGTACAACTCACCCCAGGCAATCGGCGTGGCCGATCCCCCGAGAGCCTGGACCATCCGCATGGATGTGGGACTTTCCTGTGTACGAATCTTAAGACCGGCAAGATCTCCGGGGCTGAGAATAGGCCGGTCAACTGTGTAAAAACTTCTGGTCCCTGCATCATAGTAACAAAGCCCGCGGAGCCAGTATCGCTCCCCAGCGAGGAGAAGCTCCCGCCCGATCTCCCCTTCCAGCACACGGAAGCGGTCGGCCTCATTCCGAAAAAGATAGGGCAGGCTCAGAACGCTCATCTCAGGAACAAATCCCTCGATCACACTGCAGGAGACCTTGGTCATGGCCAGACTTCCTATCTGGAGAAGCTCCAGACATTCCCTCTCCGACCCCAGTTGTTCGCTGGGATAGAGATCGATCCGCATCCGGCCTGCCGATTTTTCTGCCACACGTTCTGCCAAAAATTCCATCGCCATATGGACCGGATGGGAGGGATCCAACCCATGGCCCAATTTGATAACCGTGATTTTTTGATCAGCCTTGCAGGCGACATAAAATGCGGGAAAAATGAGGAGTAAAAAAAGGACAATAAATTTTAGACCTGTTTGTCGATACCTCATTTATTCAACAATGGGTTTGATGACCTTTGCTCCGATTCTCCTCAACTCAGAGTCCAGCCGGGTATACATCTCCTCATCCTCATACATACCGATGATCGAGCCGCCCGATCCTGCAAACTTGGCGGATGCACCACAGGCACGCGCTGTCAGGACCATTTCCATATTGTTCTCGCTGATTTTCATGATCTGGCTTCTCAGATCAAAATTTTCATCCATCAATTGTTTCATCGTGCCGAAATCCCTTTTCAGCAGGGCTTCCTTGCCCGATTCAGCCTTCTCAGCTATGCTCCGGAGTGTCTCGAGGATAAAAGAGTCTCCCCTGTCATAGCCCTGGCGGATGTCATTCAAGACTCTTCCAGAAACCTTGCCCAAAGCCGGCTTGTAAGCAAGATAGAGTTTCGGGAGAAATTTGGGGCTCAGCCGTTCATAAATGCCATGTCCTTTTTCCTGGATGATTTTTTCATCCAGATCCATGTAGACACAACCTTCATAAACCTGGATGACCCGGTCCATAAAACCGGCATTGATGCCCAACTCATCCCGCTCCGCCTCCAGGATCAATGTGGGGAGGATTTCGAGCGGAATTTTGACGTTGTAAAATTCCATCAATGCTCGAATGGCCGCAGTTATGATCGCGCTCGATCCACCCAGACCCAACTGGCGAGGAATACCGGAGGAATACCGGATGCTGAAGTTCTTGTTCTCCAGTTGGATATTCTGGCGTCTGCAGTATTCGTAAAACTTCTTGATCGTGGCTTTGATAAGCCGGACTCCCCCGTAATAGCCATAAAGCTCCACCCTCTCCACAAGGTCTTGGATATTTTTGTATACCGGGATATCATCTTTGTGGGATTGGATCATCAACTCATGGGATTCGTCGCAAAAAACCTTGGCTTCGAAATCTTTAACCGTAACGGCGATGATTTTTCCGAAATACCCGTCCGATGGATTGCCCAGGATTCCGGCACGCGCGTATGCTTTTGTTTGTATTGTCATGATAATTAGTAACTTACGTCAGATGGAAGCCAGAACTCCCCGCACATAGCCGACCGATTCCGCCACTCCGGGGAGCGGATCCTTCCCATCCTTCTCGAATTCAAAAGAGACCGATTCCTTATAATTGAGTTTGATCAAAGTCCTCAGGAATTTGGGGATATCGATAACACCATGACCGATCTCGATAGTCCTTCCTTCCTTTGTCGAGGATGTCACATCTTTGATATGCACATCGTGCAGCCGATCGGCAAACTTCAGGGCTGACTCCGAAGGATCGACACCGGCGCGTTGTGTATGGCCGATGTCGATGCACAACCCGAGGCGCGGATCGAGGTTTTTTATCCTGACATAAGCACTTTCAGGCGTCGGATACAGCTTATCGTCAGGGCCATGATTGTGGATGGCCACTTTTATGTTATACTCGTTCACCATTTTGTTCACCATTATCAGCAATTCCGGATTTGGAGCACCGATGATAACTCTCATACCGGCTGTCTTGGCATAGTGAAATACGCGCTCCACCTCATCCTCTGTCTTCATGTAGACCACACCACAGCCGTAAAGGTCGAGTCCGGCTGCTCTCGTTTTTTCAGCGATGGCTTTGATCTCTTCATTCGTGCTCTCCAGAGAGAGATGAAAGTCCTTGAATGCGATTCGTTCCAAACCCAGCCTTTTGGTCATTTTCAAGGTATCTTCTAAGGGAAATTCCCGGAAGGTATAGGAGGCCATCCCCAGGTTCAAGCGGCTCAGTTTTTCTTCGAACTTGAAAGTTGAGGTATCGGGATTCTCTGCATTTTTATCCGAAGCTTTTATCATAGGAGAGAGGGACGCAACTGCCACTCCCATCCCAGCACTTTTTATAAAATTTCTTCTTGTCGTTTTGCCCATCTTTATCTCCTTTCTAGAGTCTGTTTAATTACATACTATAATCATCCCCCCGACACAACATTTAATTGGGGACAGGATACCCATTCACCTATTTCTCAATTAAATTTTTTAAAAAATCTATCGCTCTAGAATAAAAATATTGTCTCTCAAATAGAATTGTGTCATCATACTGCGGAGGGAGAAAAATCGTGCATAAATCATTGTCAAAGTTCCTGACATTGGTTTTGCTTTTTGCTTTTTTCATGTCATGCGGATCAAAACAGGAGACAGAAACAACAGATCAAACACAGATTGAGCCCCAGGCTGTCGACATATCGGACTTGAACATCCTCACAGATGAGGAAAAGGCCGAAGGTTGGATCCTTCTGTTCGACGGGGAAAACTTCGATGGATGGCGAGGATTGGGTAGAGAGGAAATTCCTGAGGGACACTGGTCATCGAAGATGGCGCTATAAAAAAAGTTCCTAATGCAAATGTGCCTCTGCAGGAAGATGGTCAGCCGCTCGTTGGAGGGGACCTGATGACCATCCAAACATTCGAAAATTTCGAACTCTCCTTGGAATGGAAAATCAGCCCAGCCGGTAACAGCGGCATCAAATACAATGTGTCCGAAGAGATGTCCACTTCTTATCCTCCTCCGAATGCTGCACTCGGATTCGAATACCAAATTCTCGATGACGAAGGTCATCCTGATGCCCAGGTTGGTGATAACCACACAGCGGCTGCTCTGTATGATCTTATCGCTCCTAAAGGCAAAAGCCTCAAACCTGTGGGGGAATTCAACACAGCCCGGATCATCTTTCAGGAAAATCATGGCGAACACTGGCTCAATGGAGTCAAAGTGTTGGAGTACGACTTGGAAACTCCTCAAATGGACGAACTCACTGCATCCAGTAAATACAAAGAGATCTCCGATTTTGCAAAAAAACGGAACGGTCACATCGTGCTCCAAGACCACACAGACACTGTTTGGTTTCGAAACATAAAGATTCGTTTCATCCAACTATAAAGATTTTTATACAGGGATGGTATAAATGACAAAAAAGAAGATAACACGACGCAACTTTATCAAGACTGTTTCTGCCGGTACTGCCGGTGTGGCCATGGGACTTCCTGCGGTCCATTACAAACGTGTGTTGGGATCCAATGACCGCGTCAGAGTCGGGATCGTCGGATTCTCGGATAGAGCCCGGTATTCCTTGATTCCGGCATTCCTGTGGCATGCCAAGGAACTAAACTTCGAGATCGTGGCCGTCTCGGACATCTGGAACCGGCGGAGAGAGGAGGGAGTGGCAGTCCTGGAGAAGTTGACAGGGAACAAAGTTACTCCGATGCAGAACAACGAAGAGCTATACGCATCGGGAAAAGTGGATGCCGTAATCATCAGCACGGCGGATTTTCAGCATGCCCTCCACTGCATACAGGGGGTGGAAGCCGGCTGTGACGTTTATGTGGAGAAACCCTTTGCCAACACCATGGAGGATGCCAGTGCAGCCCTCAAAACGGTCAAGGATTCGGATAAAATTGTCCAGATCGGAACCCAACGCCGTAGCGCTCCGAATTACATCAATGCCAACGAAGTCATCCGGTCGGGACGTTTCGGCGACATCGTGGCCGTGGAGATGACCTGGAATGTGAACCAGCCGGGCCGGTGGCGACGACCTGGGCTTGTGGCTGACCTCAAGGAACAGGATGTGGACTGGAAGAGATACCTGATGAACAGGCCGCATGAACCTTGGGATCCAAGAAAATATATCGAGTACCGGTTGTTCTGGCCCTATTCCAGCGGCATTCCCGGCCAGTGGATGGTCCACCAGATCGACACAGTGCATTGGTTCACAGATCTACCGAGGCCTCGCAGCGTTGTGGTCAACGGCGGGCTTTATCTGTGGAAGGATGGACGAAAAAATTTCGACACCCTCACAGCCGTATTTGACTACGGTCCTCTCAAAGATCTAACACGCGGATTCATGGTCGCTTATTCATCGCGGCAGACAAATTCCGCAGGCGGTACGAAAGAACTTTATTTTTCGAACGGGGGCTCCCTGAATCTCGATACCAATATGGTCACATCCACGGGGGGATTGACACAGAGGATGGCCCAAGCTATGGGAATGGAAGAAAACAAGCTGGCGGAATTTTCTTTGGCCCAAGAGGGAGGCGTGGAGACGGCCGCCAACACGGGATCAGACCCGACGACGGTGGCGCATATGCGGAACTGGATGGAATGCGTCCGATCGAGACAAAAACCCAACGCCGACATTCATGCCGGCTACAATCATTCGGTGGCCCTGTGCATGACAATCGCTGCCATGCACACCGGGAAGCGTGTCGAATTCAACGACAGCAAACAAGAAGTCGTTATCAACTGAGCTAAAATCAGGCTTCTTCCACGACCTCGAAACCGGCAAGCTGGGCGATCTGGTAAATCCGTCTCTTGAAATCTCCGTAGAAGGTGACTCTATGCCAGCCCCATTGGTCCCAATAATTTAAAAGCTTGTAGATATCCCCTTCAACCTCCACCGCCAATTTATTCCGGCAGGCAAGGTCCAAATCCACGTTTTCCACGGTTTTTCCCTGGTGAAAGATCACCTGTTTCTTTCCGGCGTCAAATTCGATGGTGGTAGTCATCTCCCCTAAAGGCATCAATGAACGATCGCAGGCTCCTTTCCGGTCCTCTGAATGGCTTCGGATGTGAAAGGGATTGGAAGGGCCATCCGGGCCAAAGACTTTTGTCGGGGCTACACAGTGAGCGTAGATGATCTGATTCTTTGCTGTATCAATCACAGGATCAGAGATAAATCCCGGCCTTCCCGTGAGATAGGCCATCAAAAGCATGGTGATCGTTGATCTTTGGTCAGCTTCACAGGCTCCCACGTGCCCATCGTTGTTGAGCTGCATGAAGCCCAAACAGGGATAGGCTGGCATATGCCCCCCATAAAATCCACCAAGACAATTGACCGTTATGGCTTGGGCATTGTATTTTTTCATCAAATCTGTCATGGCAACATAAAGAATGGCGGACTTGATGATATCTGCCTGGGTAGGCTCGATGATCTTGGCTGTTGTCTTCATCCACTGATCCGCCCATTTCTGGGCCGAAATCTTATTCGCTTTTTTATAAGCATCGGTGATCTCAGCAAAATCGATCCCTCTCATCTCTGTCCCGAATACATCCCCGATCCTTTTATCGGGATTGCCCCCTACCACCAAAACCGTGGAATTGCTCAATTTTTTGAGGCAATCCAAAGATTGAACAGCTTGGACCACATCTTGGAAATCCGAAGAAGAAACAGCCGCCACCGGTAAGCCCTGCCTTCTGACACGGGCGTAACTTGTGAGGAACTCACCGGAACCGGCAAACAGATTGTCGATCATGACTGTGGGCTTTCCTGCCTCTGCTATGGCCTCTGGAACATTGCCCCAAAGGCAACCGGAAAGATAAACGATGTAGCTATCGACTGGTGTGCCAGACTGGAGAATCTTGACCGCATCCTCATCCCTGCGAGCTGTAACAGGAAGAAATTCAACATCGGGGCAATATTTGTGGAGATTATTCATAAATTCAGCTTTGTTGCCCTCAAAATCATAACCGATATTCGGCCAACAAGGTTCCTTAGAAGAAGGGTGAGCCAGCACAACTTGAATCCTGGTTTTTCCCATGTTTTTACTCAAAGAAGAAAAAGCTTTTGAATTCTTTGTGAATCCAGAAACATTCAAGGAAGATACAATAGTCATTCCCCCCGCGTAGGCCGAACACTTTCCTAAAAATTCTCGTCTTGAGAGTTTATTATCCATGATTCCTCCTTTCCTTAGACAGGTATTTTCCACC
>DAOVBT010000240.1 GCA_030670375.1 Candidatus Aminicenantota bacterium
GAGCACCATTCCTTCATGATCGCCGACCTGGATCCAATCATTCTTGCTGAAGGATTTTGTGAAATGGAGGGACATTCCTGCCAGGATGTTGCTGAGGACTCCCTGGAAAGCCAAACCCAATATCATCGTCAAGATGGCTGATGTGGCGAGGAAGGGCGTGATATTGATCCCGAGAATACCGTTCAATACAAGGAATAAAATGCTCAGATAAAAAACCGCCAAGATCAGACTGTGAAGAACCTTGGGAAGCGGAAATTCTCGGTGCCGATGCGTATGCCAACCGAGGAGGATTCCATCCACCAATCGGATCAGAAAAAAGATGAAAAAGAATATGAGCGCAGCATCAAAATAGGGGTGGAATTCTTGTGAAGGGAATAGGGCATTCCGGATGGGATGGATCTGCAGAATAAGGGAGACTATCAAAAAAACAAGAGGAAGGTTCAATCTTGACAACAGCATCCCGACAGACCTTCCCTTCGGACCAGACAATCGCTTGATCAAAGACCGGAAAAGAAAATAAAACAATCCGGCGATTACGACAAAAGCAAAGATCAGAAAAATTTCGATATACAAAGCGATCCTCCTTAACCACTTTTTTCCCTGGCTCCATATGTGTCCGGAAATTCTTCACGGGCCAAGGATACTATGTCATCGATTTGGGAATCTTGATGGTCTGGATTCAGGTGGGAAAGGAAAAGTTTTTTCACTCCGGCCTGTTTTGCCAGTTTTGTTCCTTCCAACCAGGTGCTGTGGCCCCATCCGATCCGGGTCGCTTGGTACTCAGCCGGCGTAAAAGTGGCATCGTACACCAACATATCCGATCCGTCAGCAAAATCGGCGAGTTTTTGGTCGATTCCAAACAAGGGGTGTTCAGTATCTGTCGCGATGACGATGGTATTGTTCTCGTCCTGTATTTTGTAGGCAAGGCTTCCTTGGGGATGGTTGAGAGGACAACATGAAATATGACTTCCCCCGACCGCAAGTCCTCCTTTGGGCATCCGGTGGAATATCTTCTCCGATTGCGTTTGTTTGAACGAAATCGGAAAATATTTCCCACCCATAAAACCGCTGAGATATTTCTCCGTTTCCTCAGGAAGGATGTCAGAGTAGAAAATTAGCCGAACATCCGGGGAATAAAGAGGCCCGAAAAAAGGAAGCCCCATGATGTGATCGAGATGAAAGTGGGTCAGGAAAATATGCAGGATTGGCGGCATTTTACCTATGTCGCTCATAAGCCAGTCTCCCAGCTTCTTGATGCCCGTACCCGCATCGATGATAAGGACGCTTCCATCGGGTGTTTCATACGAGGAACATGGTGTGTGTCCACCGTATTTGTTCGTGTTTTCCCCTGAAACAGGACAGCTTCCTCTCACACCCCAAAACACCAAATTCGACGTATTATTATCAATCATTGTCCATTCCTTTAATTTAACTTGAGTTATTTACGGGCCAAGATTGCTGCAGCGGCAAGGCAGTGGCTCGTGAGCTGTATCTGTATACTGCGATTGGGCTGCAACGATGCCGATGTGGTGAGATTGGCTCGCCCGTAGGGTAAAAAATGCTAATGAATAAAATAGATAAATTTGAAAATTTGGCTTTCTTGAAAATGGATAATTTCATTAGCATTTTTTATAAATAGCTCAAGTTTATTTTTGTGTTAAGTCATATATACCGTCCCAATCATCCGGCGGAGGATTTTGTTTGAATTGCCCGATGCGGGAAACATACACTGCAGATAATTTATCATCCTTTATCTTCTTGAACAAGTTCAAAGCATCGTCCCATTTTTTGTTCCTGTACAAATCAAGTGCCTGGTGAAAGGCCTCCACATTTTCTTGCATATCTGGGGAAGCTTGACTTTTTTCTTCCAAAATCTGGTACACACGTTCGGATTTGCTTTTTCCCACAACCCGAATAAGGTCCACTTCTCTGGCCGCTATGGCGTCCTTTGCCATCTGGAACGTGGTGTCTCCGACCAGGATAGGAACTGAATAGTGTTTGCAGGCTCCTTCGAGACGAGAGGCCATGTTGATGGTATCCCCCATGGCCGTGTAATCAAAACGGCTGTGGGAGCCCATGTTTCCCACGACCGCAGGCCCGGAATTGAGACCGACACGCATAAACAGTTCATGCCCCGATTTTTGGGCAAATTTAGGTCTCAGCTCTTCCAATCTTTTCTGACAATCGAGCGCAGCTCGGCAGGCTCTCACAGCATGATCCGGTTGGTCAAGAGGAGCATTCCAGAAAGCGATAATCGCATCCCCTTCGTATTTATCCAGGGTTCCTCCATAAGAGAGAATGATGTCGGTCATCTCCGAGAGGAAATCATTCAGAAGGTGTACTAATTCTTCGGGAGAGAGGCTTTCCGAGATGGAGGTAAAACCGGCGACATCGGAAAAAAAGGAAGTGATTATCCTCTTCTCCCCTCCCAGTCGCAACAGGGAAGGATCTTCCAACACCCTGTCAATGACATCGGGGCTGAGATAATGACGGAACACAGTTTTAATGAACCGCTTTTGACGGCCTTCAAAGCTGTAGTTGAGGACCATGGCTGCTGTGAAACTCACAACAACAGTAAAAAGCGGAGCAACAAGCATCCACCAATAGCCCGATCCAAACGCCAGGCAGGCCACAACAACAGGCAGACCTAGACAAAGGGTAACAAAAGGGACGGTCAGCCAGATTTTCTTCAGGATTGAGGCTCCCACAGCCGTGATGGTTGTCAGGAAGGCGAGAAAAAAATAAAAAACGGCCGGCGTCGGGATTCGGATATAGTCCTTAGACAAAATGTTATCGAGGGCGGTGGCTAAAATTTCAACGCCTGGATAAACAGGGCTGAAAGGAGTGGGCCGCAAATCCAATAGACCCGGGGCACTTCCTCCGATGAAGACGATCTTCCCCTTAAAGGTCTCGGGCGGAATCTGCGGCAATTTCCCTTCCTGAAATTGGGCATAGGAATTGATAATGGCCGCAACCGAATAACTGGGATATGTCCCGGTGGGACCGTGGTAGCGGAGGATCATCTGGTTTGAGGAATCTAACGGAATATCATTAAACCGCATGTTTTCATCGCTAAATCTGGCTAGGGCTAAGGGGACTGAGGGAAGATGCAAATCATTCCAAGAAAATAAAAGGGGCATCCGGCGGTATATCCCGTCCTTATCTTGGACAAACGTAGAATTCCCGACTCCTTGAGCTGAGTTCAGGAAATCCTCTACCGGCAGAGACACAGATTTCATCGAATGGCTCGAATGCGGTGGGAAAAGATTCTCTTCCAAGGCGAACTTTTTAAGCAGAATGGAATAGGATTCTTCAACCTCTTTTGTGCCCTTGCTCAGAGATATAGGAAGAAAAACGTTTCCCGATTGGGCAATGGCGTCAGCCAGTCCTTGATCATCATCTACCCCATAAACGGAACCCTCGGAAAAAATAAAATCGATAAAAACAGCTCTTGCCCCACCCTCCATGCAGTATTCAATAATGTAGGCATACATTTCACGAGGCCAAGGCCAGGAGACTCCCATCTCCTGTTCATAGACATCCAGGCTGTTCTGATCGACGAGGAAGATCACGATGTTTTTACTCGCTCGGGAGGAATCGGAAAAAAGGCGCAGCCTCAAATCCCAGGTCTTCCACTCCCAGACATCGAAAATATGGGCAACACACAGAATGAAAGTGATGGCAAAAACGATAATAGCAACAATCAGTCCCCGGAATAGCTTATTTTTCATTTAGCGTTTCTCGCATTTTATTGCCTGAATTATTCACGTGTCAAGATTGCTGCAGCGGCAAGGCAGTGGCTCATGAGCTGTATCTGTATACTGCGATTGGGCCGCAACGATGCCGATGTAGTGAGATTGGCTCGCCCGTAGGGTAAAAAATGCTGATGGCCAACCTTCCCCACCCTGCATCTAAAAGGAAATTTGAAAATTTGGCTTTATTGAAAATGAATGATGTCATCAGCATTTTTTATGAATGATTCAGGATGGCTATTTTAGGGCTTTCATGGCGTTCTGGAAGCGCCTTGTCCTCGCATCATTTTTCAAGGGCATCGTTTTGACAGCAGATATTTCCTTTTGCACCCTCCCGATCCTATCTTTCGCAGACGGGTGGGTCTTGAACCACCCTTTGTCCGATTCCGTCGAGGTATCGTCGACCATGGTGCCCAGAAAGTCCAAAAGGCCGTTGGCATTGTACCCGGTCCTGGCCGAGGTTTTCACCGAAAGCTTATCTGCCTCGTATTCATACTTGCGGTCATACCCTCTCTCGATGAGCTTTTCGGCGATATCGCCGAGCGTATCTTCAAAAATATCCGTCAACTGGGATAATCCTTCGGGTGTATACCTCTTGGCTGCTTCTGTGCCGATAATCCGGAAAGCATCGATCAACCGTGATTTTTTTATGGACTGAAGCCCATGTTTGGCGCTCACATGTCCCACCTCGTGG
>DAOVBT010000285.1 GCA_030670375.1 Candidatus Aminicenantota bacterium
CCCTTAGGCCAGGAACAAAGCAGGAGCCCGGCCTCATCGTTCAAGGCATAGACTCTCTGCACATTAGAAAAATCATCGAGTCTTTTTCGGAAGTTGTACCGGAAGATCGATTCCATGGCTTTATCGACATGATCTTTATCGAGTACATAACCCAGGCCAACCACATGGGCCAGGTACTGGCCCAATAGCTGATCCGATAAGCATCCCTCGCCATACTGGTATTTGGGAACGACATCTCCTGTTTCCAAAGCCTCTTTTTTTCCACCCGGTGATTCCTTCCCTTCACATTCCGGGTCCGTGCAGCTTTTAACAGGAGAACGGAGATGTTCCGGCACAACCAATCCTTCCATGACATCCACGATTTGGATGAAATATTTCCCGTTCCACAGCAATGAATCGTACTGTTTCGATCCTGCCTGGAAGATTTTTTGGTACTCCTTGGCTTTGTTCCCCTCGCCCACAGCCTCGGCCATTTCCGCACAGGCTTTGAGCGCGGCCAAATACAGGGATCCTGCCATGGTGTTGGGGCCGTAAAATTCTATATCATACGTGTTGTGCTGCTCCCCCTCCATAACCCCATCTTTATCGGGATCCCAAGGCATGAGCAGGCGCTCTTTCTGCCATGTCAGGTCTTCCCCAACATCTCCCACACCCTTCCAGGCAAATTCCAGGGCAGCTCTGACCTTTGGCCATAGTTTCTTGAGCCATCCTGTGTCACCGGACAATTTCCACTCTCTGTAGACCCTTACGATGTTTCCCAACTGCCCATCTGCACAGGGTTTGAACGTCCACCAGTAATCCCCAAGAGGCATCAGAGTACGAAACACCTGATATCCATTGTCAAAAGTGTTGTGGAGAAAATCGGTCTCTCGAACGGTCCTTTCCAGGGATGGAAACAGATAGGCAAGGGTTTGCTCGTAGTTCCACACATGTGTGCAGTTCATCGGGCAGCATCCCTTGTTATCTGTCAATCCTTCAAATCCAAAAAGCTTCCCATCCTCAGTCCGCATGACCAGGTTTGTCTTCAAAGAGGAGGCCTGAGATGAGATGGCATCGATCAAGTAGGAAGGATAACTGGATTGGAAGATCAAATCGTGGAATGTTCGCGTTTCCTCAAAAAGTGCTCCCGAATTTTCCACAAGATGCCTGGCTACATCCCAGGCATCATGAAACTGGGAGGCGTAATAATTTCGGAATTTTTTTCCCCTGACTTCTTTCTCCCCATTCCAATGATTGTCCCTGTTGGGAAAGTGCCAAGTGAGGTAAAAGGGTATGGTTTTTTCCTCACCAGGAGCGAGTTCGATATGCACAAGAAGGGTGGCTACATCGCTTCGTCCCTCTTCAGATTCTTCGCTGTCTTTAGTAAGTTGAATCCGCCCATCATCGGCAAAATCATCCCAGAAAATGTGGGCATTGTCCCACCATCCTCCTCTGTACCACCGAGTCTGCACCTCCACATCTTTTTCCGTCGTCACGAAAGAGATACTCCCGTACTCAATATCCTCCGGGCTAGCCCGGGCGGAGCTCATCTTCACGCCGCGGAAAGAGCCATCATCGATGTATTGGTTGAGGTTTTTTCCGAAGCTCAAATTGTTGTTTTTTTCTTTGGTTTTTATCGGATTCATCATCGAGAATGCCACGGAGACCGTTATTTTGGAGGTTTGCGTATTTTTGATTCTCCAGTTGAAGATGGCTGCAGGGATTCCGCTTTTCTCCGGAGACAACGGGACAAAGGGATTATAGGCTTCCAAATTCACCTCTGCAGAAATACTTTTGTCCATGAAGTTGAGATTGGCGAAGGGATATTCTCCGTTGAAAACGACCTCATCAAACCTGGAAACACCGGAGAGCTGATTCCTCGGAAATCCCATCCAGCCCACATACGGAGGGATGTGTTTTCTTTCCAAAATCTTGGCCACGGGTTCCTTCCCCTCTTCCTGAATCCATAGGGAAAAAAAGGTCATATCCGGATGAGCACCCTTGTTGGGACGATTGAATATCTCGAGTTCACGGATATCTCCCCTCCCTCCCAAGTTGATATTCCCTGTGCCCAGACCTCCGATCGGAAAAGAGATGGTTTTCAGATCTTTCCCGGTATACGATTTCACAGAACCATAGGCATACAACTCGTCTTTGTCATAGTCCATATCGGCCATTGCCAGACACGCAAAACTGAGAAAGATAAGCAGGTGTAGTAAAAATGTTTTCATTTTTCCCCCAATCAATAATTTTTATCCTCCAATTGTACACAGCTTATACGATGAAACAGATGTCTGTCAAATAGTCAGAATTATTTATAAAAAACACCTAAACCAACCGAAAGAGATTCGAGACAACAGTCATGTGTATTCAAAAAAAAATCAAGAGGAATGATGTCTAGAAAAGATAAATGTTGGGGGGGGGGATCAATTGGCGAAATAGCCGGCTCGATGAGAAACTCGATGCCCTCCCCTTTTCACGCGGACTTTAATCTCTCTGAATTTTCCGTCTGCATTGTATTCTTTCGGAGAATAATACAGGAGGTAATAATTTTCAGAAGCATCCACCGCCTTGCGCATCAGGAATGCGGGATTAAAAGAACTTTCGGTGAATCCTCCGGTCGCATTTGCCATCTCATTAAAAGCAGAAAAAATATCCTCGGAATGTTCTTCAAAATGCACGCCGTATGTGTTTGTGGGAGGTTTGGTGATGAATAAAAAATGGATGGAAATGGAGGAATCGGCATAGGCCTGTTTGACGGAATCCACGTCAAAAGAAATGTCTCTCCTGTAGAAACTCGAAATTTCTGTCAGGTCATGAATAACAGACGGCGAATCCTGAAACATCACAAGAGCCTGATCTAATATTTTTGGATCGACCTGAGGGATGAATTCTTTTTGGTAAAACATGAATATATACTTTTGACCCTCTTTGTCTTTTAAAGAGTCTGCAAAGTCAAGCAACTTATCCTGATTAACTCTTCTTAATGTCTCAAGTTTGGTAAGCAGGGTGGAATACAACATAACCTGCTCTTCTATGGCCAAGCCTCGGAACTCCTCCCCAACGGAATCATCCATGACCGGATCTATTACCGGATCAGCCTCTCCTTCATCCCCTCTGGCAGTTGGTAAAATCGCAGCTTGTATGGCTCTAGCACAGGAAGCACATTCCCTGATTGCCGATTTATACTCTGAACTTCCGACCAAAATATCTTTCCTTATGATCCCGACGAGCTGCTCCACAACTTTTTCTTTCGGCATGATTTTAAAAGTGTTGTTTTTCATCCGGTAAGTTTTCATCGGAGTGACAATCACAAGATTGTCTCTTTGGACAAGAACATTATGGATAAAATATTCTACTGCTTCTGCAAGTCTTGGATCGTAATCCGTTATCTCAAAAAACAGATAAAAATTTCTTTTTGTATCCGGCGTAAACCTTTTTTTCTCCTCACTTCTCTCAACCGTTCTTTTTTTGATCAAATAGACGGCTTCGATCTTTTGAGGGACACCATCCTCAAAAACCTCGAAGTCATCGATGCTGAGATCTCCGACGAATGTGTCTCCTTTATAAATCCTGACAGGGACCTCGATGTTTACGACAAAAGACTCTTCCTGGATTTCCTGTGAAAAAACAGAAAAACTGAGCAATAAGATACAAATAAACAGGCACAGATTTTTCATTGTCTCAGATACTATTTTAAAGCATTAGGGAACAAATGATAAGCGAAATTTTAAAGGTCAACCCAGGGGGAATTTCTATTTTCCGGTTTGCATTAAAAACTTTTGTGGGTCTGAGTCTAGATCTAAATAATTATCCGCTGCTTCGATAAGCTTTTGGGAGCTGGATTTTCCGAAAGCCATTACCTCCACATAACACCCAAGTGCATGTTTCAAATGTCTGACAAGAGGAACAAAATCACCGTCGCCGCTTACCAGGACGACGGTATC
>DAOVBT010000103.1 GCA_030670375.1 Candidatus Aminicenantota bacterium
CCCTGTCTTTTATCGGTGAAAGGAAGGCAAATGAAGCCTGCCATCCCCGCAACCGAAGATTTCATAAAATGCCTTCTGTTGATCAATTTGTTATCCATAAACTAACCCTCCATAAATACATCGCCGCCAGCCTCTTGTGGGCATCCTCAACCTCAGCTATGCCGGGATCAGCGTCTATCCAGAGAGAGAGGATTCCTCTAATGAGGGAAGTTGTGGCCTGCAATCGCCGCAGAATCGTTGGGTGTCAGGATTATCGGTCTGACATTTAGGACATTTTACTGCCATTTTCACCCCATCTTGCTCAGTTGACAAAAAGATACTCGCTTGAATCTCACTATATCCCTGTCTATGCTCCTGCAATTATTATCATAGCTAAGAATAGGATGTCAATTGGACAGGAAAATATACCTCTCCCCATTTGTCACAGGGTGTCACAGATTTTGCTAAGAATCGCCTACATTTGCATAACAATGAGTAAGTCAGTGGAACCAATATTTTGCTATTTTTCCCCCTGAAAACGGTTTTTCCAGAGTGGCTGGGAAGCAGGGATTCGAACCCCGATTCCATGATCCAGAGTCATGTGTCCTACCATTGGACGACTTCCCAGCACAAGCGACATAATAATCGATTAAAGGACGTTTTTCAAGTCCGAGCAGCATGGGGAAAAGATGTATAACTCCCGGTTATAAGGAGCGGAAAAAACGCCCATTTTATAACTCCCAGTTATAAAATATAGTTAGCTAAAAAGATTCAAAAAATGAAACATGATAGGTTTGACAGCCTTTCTTGTTGGTGATACTATGGCGCAAAAATGACAAAGAACCGAATCCGGGCCATCATCCTTTTTTTCCTCACTTTTGTGTTCCTGTTTTTTTTCTTCCGCAGTGTCGAATGGAACGAGGTCCTCGGCTACCTGAATGACATCGACCTCAAGCTTTTTTTCGTTTTGCTTCTTTTAGTACCGGTCAATTTTGTCACACGAGCTATCCGTTGGAATTGCCTCCTGAAACATGAGAAAAAAGGCGTGAGCTTTTACAACAGGTTTGCCAGCAATGCTGTGGGATTTGCTGTCACCTTTCTTTTTCCGGGACGATTAGGGGAGTTGGTCAGACCCCTATATTTGGCTCAGAAGGAGAATTTGAAAAAGGGCTTCGTGATCGGCACCGTGGTGGTCGAACGAATGTTCGATTTATTCAACATGTGTTTTCTCCTCGGTGTGTTTTTTGTGTCCCGCCCCCTGTATACACCGATATTTAATATAGAGATTGAAAAAGAGGCCTATTCCAACCTGGCCCTTTGGGGGATTATCGGAATGGCCGTCGCCATCATTATTCTCCTTGTCACTCTTTCCTTGTATTTTTTCAAGGAGAAAACCCTCAAGGTCATCGTCTTTTTCCTGAAACCCTTGTCTCAAAAATGGCGTGATTTGATCATGGGTCTTATCGATGAATTCATCGAAGGTCTCAAATTCTTTCATTCTGTAGGGGATGTTTTTGTTTACATTATCTGGTCATTAATCGTCTGGATCAGCATCGCATTTTTTTATTGGATTTGGCTGGTTGCCTTCGACATCCGGGTTCCATTTTTCTACGTTTTTCCCTATGTTTTCCTGACAATGGTGGGGGCTTCGATCCCGACACCTGGAATGATCGGGGGATTCGATTATTTCAGCAAATATGGTTTGATATCCCTTTATGGTGTCGAAGCCAATCTGGCAGTCGGGATGACTCTCGTGGTGCACGCTATCCAGCTCGCGGTGACATATGTGGTCGGATATGGTATATTGTGGAAAGAAGGCATTTCCCTGCTGCAGATTAAAAAATTGGGAGAAAAAACGAAGTCATGAGATGTCCTTTTTGCGATTTTTCCGAAAGCAAGGTTATCGACTCAAGAGAGAGCAAAAACGGCTTTAGCATCCGGCGGCGCCGGGAATGCCTTTCGTGCACAAGAAGATTCACCACCTATGAGAAGATCGAGGAGATCCCGTACATGGTCGTAAAAAAGGATGGACAACGACAGCGGTTCGACAGTCAGAAGCTCCTGCAAGGATTGTTGAAAGCTTGTGAGAAAAGGCCGGTTCCGGTTTCGAAGTTGGAAGAGATCGTCGAAGAAATCGAGACCAAACTGCAGGACCGCCCCGATAAGGAAATAGAAGCATCTGAAATAGGCCAGCTGGTGATGGAAAGACTTAAAGATTTGGACAAGGTTGCCTATGTTCGGTTTGCATCTGTCTACCGAGAGTTTAAGGATGTTTTGGAGTTCAAGAAAGAGCTCGAAGTTCTTTTAAAAGAGAAATAAATCCAATTCCAGTATTTTGATTATTCATATAACAACCTGGATTATTCACTAGCCGAGATTGCTTCACTATGTTCGTAACGGAGGATCGGCTAGCCCTAAGGGGAAAAATGCCGATGAATAATTCAGGTGATATAATAGAAAGATGGTAAAAAAGATCAGACATGTCTCTCGGGTGGTGAAGATCGAGGCCGAGATAAACAGGATATTTGGTGAGTTCTCCTCCCAGACAAAAGATATCTTAGGATTGGATGAGAGCTGGGTGCCCTGTGTCGATATTTCCGAAAAGGAAGACGAGGTCATTGTCAAGGTCGAACTTCCTGGCGTAACTCAGAAAGACATTGCAATTCTTCTCCACAGCAATCGGATAGAGATTAAGGGCATCAAAAGGGAGAGACGGTCCCAAAGCCCTGTTAGATATTTCCGGCTGGAGAGGGAGTTCGGGACATTCCGCAGGATCGTGTTTCTGCCGAGCGCTGTTGTTCCAGAAAAATCCAAGGCCCTGTTGGAGAACGGCATTTTGACCGTAACATTGAAAAAATATCTGAAGAAAAAAGAAAAGGAAGTCGTGGTAAAAGTCCAGAAGTCTGGCAAATAGGTTGGAGGATCCTATGGCAAAAAAAGACAGCAATTTTGAAGAACAGTTCGAAGATCTTGTCGAAGAGAAAGATCAAAAACTTCATGTTCCTAAAGAACTTCCGGTACTGATGTTGAGGGATATCGTAGTGTTTCCGTATATGGTCGTGCCTCTTTTTGTCGGCAGAGAAAAATCGAAAAGTGCCGTGGACGAGGCTCTTTCATCGCATCGGATGATCCTGCTTGTGACACAAAAGAACGCAGAGGTGGAAGATCCCAAGCATAACGATGTTTTCGAGATTGGTACGGTTGCTTTAATCATGCGGATGCTGAAGCTCCCCGATGGCAGGATCAGGATTTTGGCTCAGGGACTTGTGCGGGCAAAAATCGAGAGCCTTCAAGAAGATAAACCCTATTTCACGGCAAGCGTGCAGGTCTTGCACGACCCCGACGAGGCGGAAAAATCCATCGAAGTCGAAGCCCTAGTACGCAACGTGCGGACAGATTTGGATAAAGCTTCTATTCTGGGGAAAAACATTCCTCCTGAGGTCATGATCATCGCAGCCAATGTGGAGGAGCCGGGTCGTCTGGCCGACCTTACGGCAGCGAACCTGGAGTTGAAGGTCAAAGAAGCTCAAAGGATTCTGGAGATCACCACGCCGTTTGAAAGGCTGAAAAGAGTTTATGAGCTTTTGACCAAAGAACTGGAGCTTCTGGATGTCCAGTCTAAGATCACCAGTGAAGCAAAGGGAGAGATGGACAAGCTCCAGAGGCAGTATTTTCTGCGCCAGCAACTGAAAGCCATCCAAAAGGAGCTGGGTGAGGGGAGTGAGATCCAGGAGGAGATCAAGGGGTATCAAGAAAAACTGAAGAAACTGAAGGTGGCCAAAGAGGTTCGTGAAGAACTGGAGAAGCAGATCGATCGGCTTTCCCAGATGCACCCCGAGTCTGCCGAGACGGCGGTGGTCAGGAATTATCTGGACTGGATGTTCGACCTGCCATGGAACAAGAGCACAGTGGACAATCTGGATTTGATCAAAGCACTGAAGATTTTGGATGAGGATCACTATGGCCTGGATAAAGTCAAGGAGCGAATCCTCGAATATTTGGGAGTGCGGAAGCTCTCCAAGAAGATCAAGGGGCCGATACTCTGTTTTGTCGGTCCTCCAGGGGTTGGAAAAACCTCCCTTGGCCGGTCCATTGCCAGGGCCTTGGGAAGGAAGTTCAACCGGATATCTCTGGGGGGAGTTAGAGATGAAGCCGAGATCCGAGGGCACAGACGTACCTATGTGGGAGCCATGCCTGGTCGGATAATCCAAGGAATTCGCCGATGCGGTTCGAATAATCCCGTGTACATGATGGACGAGGTGGATAAGATCGGGGCCGATTTCAGGGGCGATCCGTCATCGGCTCTGCTCGAGGTGTTGGATCCGGAACAGAATAACAGCTTCCAGGATCATTATCTCGGCGTTCCGTTTGACCTCTCCAAGGTCATGTTCATCACGACGGCCAATTTATTGGATCCGATACAGCCGGCTTTTCGCGATAGGATGGAGATTCTCCGGCTTCCCGGGTACACGGAGGAGGAAAAGCTTCAGATCGCGCTTCGTCATTTGGTGCCGAAGCAGGTTCAAGAGAATGCACTCAGCAACGATTACATATCCTTCACCAAAGGTGTCATCCAAAAGATTATTTCCCTTTACACAAGAGAGGCCGGAGTGAGGAATCTGGAGAGGGAGATCGCTTCTGTGTGTAGGAAAGTGGCAAGGAAAGTGGCCGAGGGAAAAGAGAAAATTTCCCGAATCACTTCGCAGAACATCGAGCGCTACCTTGGCCCTCCAAAAATATTCAGGGATCAATTGCTCAAAAGGGACCGGATCGGTGTAGCCACCGGTGTTGCTTGGACAGCTTCGGGGGGAGAAATTCTTTTTGTCGAATCCATCAAGATGAAGGGAAAGGGACAGCTTTCTCTCACAGGATCTCTGGGAGATGTGATGAAAGAATCCGCACAGGCGGCTCTCAGTTATGCCAGAGCCCATACGAAAGACTTGGGTATCGATATCCGGATATTCTCGCAGAATGATTTTCACATTCACATCCCTGAAGGAGCTATTCCCAAGGATGGGCCATCTGCTGGCGTGACTATCGCCACGTCTTTGATCTCCGTTTGCATCAACAGAAAGGTCAAAAGGGATGTTGCCATGACAGGGGAGATCACGCTGAGAGGTATCGTTCTCCCGGTCGGCGGGATCAAGGAGAAGGTGCTGGCTGCTCAAAGGGCAGGAGTGAAAAGGATGATTATACCGACTGCCAGCAAGAAGGACTTGATCGATATCCCCAAGAAGGTCAAAGATGAGATGGAGTTCATTTTTGTCGAGGAGATCCGGGAAGTTTTTAAACACGCCTTTGCCAAACCTGCCAGAGCAAAAGCCCAAAAGAGCACAAAAAAATAATTCGGGGACAGAAATAATTCGGGGGGAAATAATTCGGGGACAGGATACTCTTTCACTTAATTCAGTACAAAATAAAATAGGTGAAAGGGTATCCTGTCCCCAATTTATAAGGCGATGTATTTTCCTTCGAGAACGATTTCGGCTGGTCCGGATTGATAGACTTTCTGCTTTTTCCACTCCACTTCCAGCACGCCCATACTGGTCCGCACCTTGACCTTTTGATCGGTCAAGTCTTTTAGAATGGCAGCCACGGCAGCCGCACAACTCCCGCTTCCAGAGGAAAGAGTCTCACCCACTCCGCGTTCCCAGAACAGGACTTCGATTTCTTTCCTGTTTAAAACTCTGATGAACTCGACGTTGGTTTTTTTAAGAAAAAAGGGATGAAGTTCGATCTCCCTGCCGATCTGGTGCCATTCAATCCGTGCCGGGAACCGGTCAAAAAAGATCGCACAATGGGGATTTCCAAGAGACATGACTGTGATCGGATAGACCTTCCTGTTAATGGATAAGGGATAATCGATGATTTTCTCATGAACCGAACCGTCGTAGAAAGGAATGTCTTGGGAACTAAGCAACGGTATCCCCATTTCTATCTGGAGATTATAGTGATTTTCATTCTGCTTGATTAGCTTGCTTTTCCGCTTTCCAGCGGTGGTAAGAAAATCCAATCTTTTAGAATCGATCTTTTTGTAGTGATAGAGATAGGCCGCCGCACATCTCAGACCGTTTCCCGATATTTCAGCTTCGGTTCCGTCCGCGTTGAACACGCGGAAATTAACTATCCCCTTGCTCTTATCCTTTATCCGGATGATCAAGAGCCCGTCTGCCCCGACTCCCGTGTGGCGCTCACAGATCTGCCGGGCCAGCGCCGGTTTATCTTCGATATCTCGGATCTTCCCCTCTTCGACGATCAGGAAGTCGTTTCCGAGGGAGTGAATTTTGGTAAATTTCATTTAGGTATGCTCAGTGTTACTATACTGTCCTGGCTTCTTCCGTTGGTTTCCCTCCGCAAAAGCAGCATGATAGCATCACCAGGCTTGGTTTTTTTGAGAATGTTCTCGAGATCTTTTACGGTTTCCATTTTAATCTGGTTGACCTCGAGAATGATATCTCCCCTCTGGATGCCTTTCCTGTCCGCTTCGCTGTAACGTGTGACTTCTGTGATAATCAGGCCTTCTTCTGTCCGGTATCCCAATCGGCTTGCCAGGCGGGAAGTCAATTCCCTGACTTTGAAGCCGATGTTTTTATCCGAAGATGTCGTGGGTTGTTGTTCCTCCTCTGTTTCCCTCTCCACAATTTTTGCCTTGAGAATTTTTTCAACCCCGCCTTTTCGTACGACTTTAATCTCGACCGTTGTTCCAGGGACGATATCGGCTATCTTGATAAGTAAATCATTGTGATCTTTTATTGGCTTCCTGTCAACTTCCACTACTACATCATAGGATTTCATTCCTGCTTTATCAGCCGGAGTTCCGGATTCCACTTTTTGAACCATGGCTCCTTGTTTCACATCTATATCAAGGCTTTTTCTTACTCCTTCATCCACAGGGTAGATCCCTATGACTCCGAGATATCCGCGAACAACTCTTCCCTTTTCCCTGAGCTGCTTGACCACTTTTTTTGCCAGGTCAGAAGGAATGGCAAATCCGAT
>DAOVBT010000220.1 GCA_030670375.1 Candidatus Aminicenantota bacterium
ATCAATTCTTGTGTGGTGACGATATTCCCCCTGGACTTCGACATCTTTTCCCCATCCCTAATGAGATGTTGACAGTGAAGCCAATAGTTGACGAATTTTTTCCCGGAGAAGGCCTCTGATTGGGCGATCTCGTTTTCGTGGTGTGGGAAGATGTTATCCACACCGCCGCAGTGGATATCGAACGTATCTCCCAAATATTTGGCACTCATGACAGAACACTCGATATGCCAACCGGGACGGCCGGGGCCTATTTCGGTATCCCAGAAATGTTCTCCCTCTTTTCGTGCTTTCCAAAGCGCAAAATCTTGCACGCTTTCCTTTTCGTATTCATCTGAATCGATACGAACACCCGTCTTAAGCTCCCTTTGGTCAATATTAGAAAGTTTCCCGTAGTTACTAAACTTTGCGATATTGAAATAATAATTGCCCTCTCTTTCGTACGCATATCCTTTCTCAAGCAATCCTTTCACCAATGCGGCCATTTCCTGGATGTTTTCTGTGGCTCTTGGATAATGGTTTGCTTTCATTATTCCTAAAGTCTCTAGGTCCTCAAAAAAAGCCTGCACGTATTTTTCTGTGTATTCTGCTAAGGACACACCTTGTTTGTTTGCTCCTTTTATCGTTTTATCATCCACATCCGTGATATTCATCACATGGATAACGTCATAACCCATGAACAGAAGAAATCTTTTCAGGAGGTCTTCGAACATATACGCTCGGTAGTTACCGATGTGAGCGAAATCGTATACCGTGGGTCCGCAGGTGTACAATTTGACTGTTCCTTCTTGGATCGGACGAAACGTTTCGATCTTTCCGCCCAATGTATTAAAAAATTTGATCATGATAAGATATTATGAAAATTTGTGAATCTTGAGTCAATCTTTTTTATGGAGACGCTCTTTCGTTGACGGCATTTGCAAATTGTGCCATAATCTGTGCTCTTATCTGGGAATCTAACATATGAAAATCCATTTTGGCATACGAAGAGAGGATAAAAATCCTTGGGAGAGGCGAGTCCCTCTCATTCCTTCTCACGTGCGAGAGATAATCCAAAATTTTCCGCTGGAATTGTGGATGCAACCCTCGAGCACCCGTGTATTTGCAGATCAAGATTTTATCGTGGAAGGAGCCAAGATCGAGGAGGACCTTTCTTCATGTTCCGTGGTTTTTGCCGTTAAAGAAATTCCGCTCGATTTTTTCCTTCCTTGGAAGACATACATTTTTTTTTCTCATACCATCAAAGGGCAGTCTGATAATATGCCTATGCTGAAAAAAATGATGGAATTGGGAAACACACTCATAGATTATGAAAGAGTAATGGATGAGAAAGGACAACGGCTGGTGTTTTTTGGGACCCAGGCCGGACAGGCCGGAATGATCGACACCTTGTGGTCATTCGGGCAAAGGTTGAAAAATCTGGGGATAAGCACGCCTTTTGAGGAAGTCCGACTGGCACATCAGTATGGAAGTCTTGTGGATGCCAAAGAAAGCATAAAAAAATTGGGGTGGGATATCCACAAAATCGGGCTCGATCCCTCTATTGTCCCGTTTATATGCGGATTTACTGGGTATGGGCATGTATCTCAGGGTGCACAAGAAATTTTTGACCTTCTGCCTTTTGAAGAGATATCGCCTCCGGATTTAGAATCCTTTTTCAAACTAGGTAATTACACGTCGAATAGAGTTTATAAAGTCATATTTAAAGAAGAGCATATGGTGAAGCCTTGTTCAGCCTCCCAGAAGTTCGATCTCCAGGAGTATTATGATTATCCGGAAAGATATCAATCGATTTTTGAATCCTACATCCCCCTTTTGTCGGTCCTGGTGAACTGTGTGTATTGGGCTCCCCCGTATCCCCACTTTGTGACGAAAAAATACCTGCATGATCTCTGGGAAAAGGAGCGTTCTCCTCGCCTAAAAGTCATCGGCGACATCTCGTGTGATGTGGAGGGAGCGATCGAGTGCACATTGTACGCCACAAATCCAGGAGATCCTGTCTATGTGTACGACCCGATCGCAAAAAAGGCTTTGGACGGCCTAAAAGGAAGGGGAGTGGTGGTGATGGCCACAGATAACTTACCTGCGGACTTGTCACTTGAATCATCGCTTTTTTTCTCTGATGCGATTTTGCCTTTTGTGCCAGCGATCGCCATGGCTGACTATTCCGGTAATTTCGAGGACTGTGATCTCCCTTATCCGATAAAAAAGGCCGTTATTCTCTATAGGGGAAAATTTACCCCTGAGTACAAATACATGGAAAAATTCATAAAAGAATAGTCCAGGTAATTTTTTTAAAAGGAGAGCCATCATGAAAAAAGTTCTTATTCTCGGAGCCGGACTTGTGGCCAAACCCTTGGTCAGGTATCTGCTCGATCAGCCAGATTTTGAGGTGGAAGTCGCCAGCCGGACAGTGAGCAAAGCCATTAAACTTATCGATAACCATCCTAATGGAACGGCAAAAGAATTAAATCTAAAAAATGAGGACGGTTTGAGAGATGAAGTGGCCAATGCGGATCTGGTGATCAGCATGGTCCCTTATGCCTTTCATCCTAAAGTGGCGAAATACTGTATCGATTTTCAAAAGCATATGGTTACCACATCTTATGTCAGTGAAATTATGCTGAATCTTGATGCTGAGGCAAAAAAAACAGGGATACTCATACTCAATGAAATTGGACTCGATCCGGGCATCGACCACATGGAAGCCATGCGAATCATCCATGAAGTTGAAGAAAAGGGTGGAGAGATCACAAGCTTTACTTCCTATTGTGGCGGATTGCCTGCACCGGAGGCCAATACAAATCCATTCGGGTATAAATTTTCCTGGAGCCCGATCGGTGTCCTTCTGGCTGGGAAAAACTCGGCTCAGTACCAAGAAGACGGACAACAGAAATTCATTCCGTCCGAAAGCCTTTTCGAGGATTTCAAAATTATTCCAATCGAGGGATTGGGAGATTTTGAGGGGTATCCCAACAGAAATTCCTTGCCATACATAGAACTTTACAACATCGGATCCACTCGCACGATGTTTCGAGGAACCTTGAGAAATCTGGGTTGGTGTCAGACTATGAAAAAAATCGTGGACTTGGGACTTCTGGACGAAGAAGAAAAGGATCGGACAGGGATGACCTATGCAGACTTTCTTAGAAATCTGTTGGATGAATCGACAGATACCGACCTGAAAAAGTCTCTTGCCTCCAGACTGGGCATCGATGAAGATTCGGATGTGATCGGAAGATTGGAATGGCTGGGACTCCTTGATGAAAAACCTCTTCCAATCGAAAAAGGATCTGCTCTGGATATAATAGGTGCCTTGATGTTGGAGAAGCTACAGTACGAACCTGGGGAGAGGGATATGATCATCCTCGAGCATACCTTTGTGGCCTCTTATCCAGACGGAAAAAAAGAAAAGATCACCTCTACCCTTGTGGACTATGGGATCCCAGGCGGAGACTCTTCGATGGCGCGGACCGTCGGCTTGCCCCCAGCCATCGGTACCAAGCTAATCCTCGAAGGCAAGATCCAGGAACTTGGGGTGCACATACCTGTCACACCGGCAATTTATATCCCGATCCTTGAAGAACTCAAGGGGATGGGGATTGCCTTTACCGAAAAAAAGGAATGGATCGAGGGCTAAGGAGAGCCAATTGAAACGGAAACCTAGTGTAGCCGGTTATTTTTATCCCCACAATTCCGGTGCTCTCAGAAACATGATCGAAGAAATGGTGGATCCCCATGCGGAAAAAGAGAAAGCCATCAGTGTGATATCTCCGCATGCAGGTTATGTCTATTCGGGAAAAGTCGCAGGAAGTGTTTTCTCTTCTGTTACATTACCAGAAAGTTATATAATCCTGGGTCCCAATCACCAGGGCTTAACAAAAGACAGTTTCATAATGAAGCAAGGTGTTTGGGAAACGCCTCTTGGCGATGTTGAAATAAACACCACACTGGCCGACCTGATCATGAAACAATCAGGCGAGCTGAAGGAAAGTGCCAAAAATCATTCCCAGGAACACTCATTGGAAGTGCAGGTGCCGTTTATCCAGTATTTGAAAGGAAATTTTTCGTTTGTCCCGATCGTTATCGCTTATTTTGCTTCGTATGATGAACTCGTGAAACTGGGAGAAGCTATAGCCAGAGCCATTCGAGAGTACGGTCAAGATGTGCTGATCGTTGCCAGCACGGATATGAGTCATCAGGTGAGCCAGGAAGTGGCAAAAGAAAAAGACTTTCTTGCCATCGAAAAAATCCTCGATTTGGATGCCCGCGGGCTTTATGATGTCGTCAAAAGAGAAAACATAAGCATGTGTGGTTTTCAGTCCACTACCGCTGCGATCGTCGCATCCAACGAGCTCAAAGCGAAAAAAGCGGAACTCATAAAGTATCAGACGTCAGGAGATGTATCCGGAGACTTTTTGAAAGTTGTCGGATATGCAGGAATACGCATAATCTAGTCTGGCTACCTCAGAAGCTATCCTTTTCCCAAAGCATTACGTTTCTGTGTTTGTGATTTGAATTTTTTTGTGATTAATGCTATAAATTTTTGCGGAGAATTGAATTGAAAAAACCGTCCTTAAGAGAAAAAGATGTCCAGATTCTCAATCTAATTGTGGAGAACTATTTAAAGGTCGGAAAGCCCAGCAGTTCTGGTCATATTTCCCAAAGAATGGATATACCGGTCTCTTCGGCTACTGTGAGAAATATCA
>DAOVBT010000150.1 GCA_030670375.1 Candidatus Aminicenantota bacterium
TAATTCTCTCAGTTTTATCGCCCTCGTATTGGGCTTGGCAGCCGGGATTCTGTTCGCTTTAGCCCAACCTCTGTGGGCCGGGGTCGTTATTATACTTTGCGGATTTTTCGATATTCTGGATGGACAAGTGGCAGCGAAAACAGACAAAAAAAGCTTGTTTGGAGCTATCTTTGACTCCACTTTAGACAGATATGCCGAGTTCTTTATCTATTTGGGCATCGCTTATTATTTTCGGCATCACTGGGCCCTCTGGTTGTGTATCTTCGCTTTATTTGGATCCTTGATGGTCAGTTATACTCGAGCCCGGGCCGAAGGATTGGGCATAGAATGCCAAATCGGCATTATGCAGAGAGCAGAAAGGCTAGGTCTTCTTGCCCTGGGTTCCTTGTTCGGTTCAGCTTTGGGTGTATTTGTGCCCGTGATAATAGCCGTTTTGATAGCGATTGGTCTGATTTCCAATTTTACCGCCTTTCAGAGAACATTCCATGTGAAAAAAGTGGAAAACTTGAAAAATGAATAACCGAAAAATTCTATTCATTATCTTCACATTGATCTTTGTGTTTTTGGCGACAGCATTTGCGATCGAAACAGGAGAAATCAAAGGAAGGGTTTTAGACGAAAGCGGCGAAGGCCTTCCGGGCGTGGAAATCACGGCAAAGAGTCCAAACCTCCAGGGAATTCGAAGAGTGATCTCCACAACCGATGGGCAATTCACATTTCCCCTTCTTCCTGTCGGGAAATACACGCTCACTTTTCATCTGGATGGCTTCAATTCTGTGGTTCAGGAAGATGTCATCGTTCGTTTGGGTAGAGTGACCGATCTGAAGGTCTTCATGCGTGTCACAAACATCGAAGAAGAAATTGTCGTAACAGCCACGCCTCCCCTTATCGATAAAACATCGACCGACACAAGTTACTATTTTAGCGACAAAGACCTTGAAAGGATCCCTGTCCAGAGCCGGAATGTCGTGGATGTTTCCAAATTCACTCCTGGTGTGACCGGCGTGAGGGTGAACACCCGGCGGGGTGTATCGACCCAGGGACTGCCCAGTTTTAGAGGAGAAGGAGAAGAAGGCACCACATGGGTAGTGGATGGCCTGGCCATCAGCGGTGTCAGGCTGAAAAATGCAGGAGTTCACATAAATTATGATTCCATCGACGAAATCCAGATCATATCCGATCCTTTCAGCCCCGAGTATGGCCCTGCGTTCGGGGGGATCGTCAACATGGTCACCAAAAGCGGAAGCAACGATTTCACAGGGGAATTTTCTCTCGTTTTCACGAATAAAGATCTCCAGTCTGCACGTCAGGAACAACTGGCTATAGTCAGCGAACCCGCCTTTTTTTCCAACTACAATCTTTTCTTCAACCTCGGGGGCCCCCTGGTCAAGGACAAGCTTTGGTTCTTCCTATCCAACAACTATTTCACGGATACAGAAGAGACCATCGATACAACCGTGGATTATTACACGGTCCCTGGAGGAAAATTCACGACCCGGAATAACAACCTGTTTGCCAAATTGAGCTACGCCCTCACAAACAATCACAATCTCTCCTTGTCGGCTGTCTACCACAAATCATTGGGGCAAAAAGGAGGGACGGGAATCCCAGAGTTGTACGAAAAGTACACCTGGGCCGACATGATTTTCCGGCTGAATTACAGGGGGATTATCAATGCCACAACCCTGGTCGAAGCGGGATTGGGGCATGTCGGCCGAGACAATCTGATGGAGCCACTGGATGGCAAACTCGGTCCTGCCCAATACTACATCAAAGACCTGGCAAGGAACATCAACAATTCCTATGGTCATGTGGTCGATGACCAATACCGATGGGACTTCAATGCAAAGTTCACAAAATATTTTGACACGCCGAACATCGGGCACCATGAAATCAACCTCGGAATCGAATACACCTCATTCGGATCGGAATTTATCGTAAATTTTACCGGAAAGGAAGAAGACATCTTTCCGAATAACGGATTTGATGTCGGAACCAAATACTATTTCGAATCATGGACAGAGGGAGCAAAAACACCGACATTCTTTTATGAATACGGTCCTTTTAATTTCATCAATTCCTCCCGGGGGATCGGGATTTATTTCAAGGACAAATTCACGGTTGGCAGGTTCACTTTCATGGCCGGATTTCGCAGCCAAACCCAGGTATGCTTGGACGGAAACGGAGAAAAACTCTGGTCATGGGGGCTTGGTGACTTTTTGGCGCCGCGTCTTTCCATGGCCATCGACCTAACGGGCGACGGGGTGAATGTGCTCAAACTGGGTTGGGGACGGTTTTCCGACTACATCACAACCATGCCCTTAGGAATCCTGAGCTCTGGTGCAGGATTGAGCTTCCGAAACTACAGTTGGATAGGTCCGGATGATCCCTCAAATACCGAACTCTTTGACACAGCGAACTGGGAGTTCAACATCGAGCAAAAGCTTCAAGCTTTTGAAATCGCCAGCGGCCTGAAGCCGAATTTCTTGATTCGTTATCTCATCCAGTTCGACCGGCGGTTCGGCACGGACTGGGCCATAAGCGCAAGGTATATCCGGTCCACGGCCAACGATCTACTCGAGGTCCTGGCCGTCCTCGATCCCAACACCCTGTACAAATTCCTGTACGATAATTTCGAACACAAGAGAAGGAACTATTGGGGTGTGGAGATAGAACTCAACGGGAGAATCGGAACACGGTTTTTCCTGAACGCTTCCTACAGCCACGCCTCGGCCAAAGGAACAAATCCCGGTCAGGTAGAAACAGGATCCTGGACTCAAGAGGAAGGGAGCACCAATTTTCTCGGACTTTTCGGCAACCATATTTATGTCCCCGACATTCCCGGGTTGGAAGACGTCAAAGAGTGGGCGGATCGAGAACTGGGAGGTTTGGGAGGAAGAGGGATCGGTGATGAGGGATGGTACGGAAACCTCCCCTATTCGGTAGACCACAATGTCAAGATCAACACGATTTACTTGGCGCCGTATGGGATTGCGATTTCAGCGGCCTTCGAATACATATCGGGATATTATTGGGAGAAGTTGGGTTATGTTCCTTTCTTCGGAGGATATTATTCTTTCCCGGAAACAAGAGGAACTCGCAAAAGTCCATCTCATATCTATTTGGATATGGGAATCGAAAAAGAATTTTTATCGATTCTGACCCTCAGATTCGACCTCCTGAACCTGTTGAACAGCCAGAGACCGATATCCTACGCCAAAGAGGACATACCGATTTTCGGGCAGGTCTGGAGTCGTCAACAGCCGCGACAAGCCCGCGTGATGGTCAGGTTGAGGTGGTAGAAATCTCTATTCGACAGTGACGCTTTTGGCGAGATTTCGTGGCTGGTCCACATCCGCACCTCTGTGCGCTGCGATATAGTAGGCAAACAGTTGAAGGGGGAGCGTCGTTAAAAACGGAGTAAACAACGGATGGACTGAGGGGATGGGGATCACATCTTCCACTTTGTCCTTGATATCTTCATCCTCTTCGAAAGCCACAGCGATGACATAGCCGATTCTTGTCTTCACTTCTGATATATTGCTCAGCATTTTGTCATACACCCTGTCTTTGGGAACAACGACCATGGTCGGCATCAAGTCATCGATCAAAGCGATAGGACCATGTTTCATTTCGCCGCCCGGATAACCTTCGGCATGGATGTAGGAAATTTCTTTCAATTTCAACGCGCCTTCCAGAGCAACCGGGAAGCTTACCCAGCGACCCAAATAGAGAAAATGGGAAAACGGAACAAAACGCACGGCCAGATCTTCGATAGATCGAGATCTATCCAGAATGATTTCCATCTTGTGGGGAATACGCTGCAATTCCTGGATAAGGGAGAGACTTTCCTTTTGATCCAACTTTCCTTTCACCTGACCGAGATGGATGGCCAACAAGACTAATGCCGCCATCTGAGCAGAAAAAGTCTTTGTGGCCGCTACCCCGATCTCCGGTCCCGCATGGGTGTAGAGAACGCCATCGGCTTCTCTGGCAATCGAAGAATTCACCGCATTACAGATGGCCAAAGAAAGCGCCTTTTTTTCTTTAACGGCTCTCAATGCCGCCAGCGAATCGGCCGTCTCTCCGGATTGGGATACCACAACGACGAGAGCTTCCCTGTCCAGGATAAAATCACTGTAACGGTATTCAGAGGCATATTCCACATCGACGGGAATTCCCGCTAAATTTTCCATAAAATATTTTCCGAGAAGGCCTGCATGATAGGAGGTTCCACAGGCGATGATAACGGCCTTTTTGATCTCTTCCATTCGGTTGGAAGGCAATCCCACTTCATCAAAAAACACTTTCCCTGTATCCAAGGAAATCCGCCCTTGAAGCGTATCCCTGATCACCTGCGGCTGTTCGAATATCTCTTTGAGCATAAAATGTTTGAATCCCCTTTTTTCGATCATCATCGGATTCCATGTGATGTGCTCGGGTGTTTTTGCCACCTCGTTTCCGGAAAAATCGCTGAACCTAGCTCCACTGGGCTCCACAACCACCATTTCCCCATCTTCGAGAAAGACGATCTCTCTTGTGTGGCTGATTAAGGGATTGATATCGGAGCAGATAAAAAACTCATTTTCTCCTATCCCAACCACTGCGGGAGGACCCATCTTGGCAGCGACGATCTTCTCGGGATCTTTCACAGAAACAGCCGCGATCGCAAAATCTCCTTCCAGCTCCCCAAGAGCTCGCTGGACAGCCTCCTCTAATGAATTTTCGTAATACTTCTCGATAAGGTGGGCGATGACTTCTGTATCGGTCTCGGTTTGAAAGGCATGGCCTTCCTCTTGAAGCTTATTCTTCAACCGGAGATAGTTCTCGATAATCCCGTTGTGAACCACAACAAATGATCCCGTACAGTCCTGGTGAGGGTGGGCGTTTTCTTCGGAAGGCCGCCCATGTGTGGCCCAGCGTGTATGCCCGACACCGTAATGCCCCTTTAAAGGCTCTTCATTCAGGCTCTTTTCCAGCTCCGCAATTTTTCCCTTGACCCGCCTCCTGTTGATCTTTCCTTCCTCAATAACGGCAATGCCCGCCGAATCATATCCGCGGTATTCCAGTTTTTTTAAGCCGTCCAAGATGATCGGGACAACCTCTTTAGCGCCCACATACCCGATAATTCCACACATTATTTTTTCCTCATTTTTCTTCCCCATCCAGGTTTTTCAATCTGCTTGCTCCGCGAAATGGCCAAAGCGCCGGAAGACACATTTTTGGTAATCGTCGATCCTGCCCCCACATAAGAACCTTTTCCTATTTTGACTGGAGCAACGAGTTCTGTACCCGACCCGATGAAGGCCCCTTCTTCGATAACGGTTTTATGTTTCTTCTTCCCGTCATAGTTACATATGATCGTACCCGCACCGATGTTGACATTATCCTTGACCTCGGCATCTCCCAGATAGGAGAGGTGGCCGGCCTTGGATCCCCTGCCAAAAACCGTATTTTTCATCTCCACGAAATTTCCGATTTTTGCACCGGCTTTGACGATACTCTTCGGCCTCAAATGGGTAAACGGGCCAACTTGGGCGCCTCTCTCGATCGTGCTTTCTTCGATCATGGTCGATGTCAGAATTTTCACTTCATGGCCAACCCGAGAATCCCTCACATGAACAAAGGGATAAAGTTTGCATCTCTGTCCGATCACTGTTTTTCCCTCGAGAACAACGGATGAATACACCGTTGTGTCCCGGCCGATTTTCACATCGATGTCGATCCATGTGGTAGAAGGATCATAGATCGTGACGCCGCTTTCGGCCAGGGAGATGATTTTCCTTTGCCGCAAGATCTCCACAGCTTTGGCCAGATCATTACGGTCGTTGATACCGACAATTTCCTGTTCCTCGGGGGCTTTGTGAACACCGACTCTTCCCTCCCCTCGAGACATG
>DAOVBT010000228.1 GCA_030670375.1 Candidatus Aminicenantota bacterium
ACGGCGATGTCTGCCTTGAACGCAGGTTTTAATGAGCCGTCAAAGATCCGTGCGTTTTTGAACAGAAAATCATAATCAAAATCCTCTCGTCCCGGGTTATCGCCATACAACCCGGTCAGAAACAACAGACTTGCGATGAGAAAAATCCAGACAAAAAAGACTTTCTTTTTCATAATATCTCCTTTCATCCCCTGCATTCGGACACGTATTTTATCAAAAAACATCCATTCATGTAAGCTAACCTGAATTATTCAAAAACATGATTTTTTTAACGGGATTTAATGCGACATGCATTGAAATCAGGGACATTATGCCAGAAATTGGGGATGTGTACCGATTTGTTTTGAAATCGGTAACGTGCCCCTTGAGAGTATTCCTCTAATGCTTTATAATCCGTCGTTCAAGAAAACGAGACCGAGCGACCGAAATGACCATCCGAAAAGGCGTCCAGAAAATCTACATCGAGGTAGCCAATACCTATGAATTAGTAAACCATGTTTTGACCCTGGGGCTGGATATCCGCTGGAGAAAAAAAGCAGCCCGGATTGCCGCTCAAAAGGGTGGCACCCTGTGGCTCGATGTGTGCAGCGGGACAGGCGAAATGGCTCACAATCTCTCGGCTCTTTCGGGTGAGGGGGTCAAAATCTTCACGGTCGATTTTTCCTATTCGATGTTAAAAAAGGCAATGGAAAAAAGAACCGCCAACAATCTCTTCCCGATCATCGCAGAGGCCGGCGTCCTTCCTTTCCCGGACGAATCCTTCGACCTTTTGACCATTTCTTTTGCCACACGAAACCTTAATCCAAAGAGAGAGATCCTGGAATCCTACATGGAAGAATTCAGCAGGATCCTGAAACCAGGAGGGCATTTTGTGAATCTCGAAACCAGCCAGCCCTCAGCAAAAATGATAAGACAGTTCTTCCATTATTACGTGAAGTGGATAGTCAAACCTTTGGGATGGATTCTTTCCGGGTCCAAAGCAGGCTACAGTTATCTTTCCTTTACCATACCGCGTTTTTATGCCCCCGATGAATTTGCCCAAATCCTCCGTCAATCGGGATTTTCCGAGGTCGAATATCGACGGTTTTTGCTCGGTGTTTCCGCCATGCACGTGGCTAAAAAATGAAAAGCCGGATGGGCTGGAGATGT
Organism: Candidatus Aminicenantota bacterium; assembly: GCA_030670375.1. Taxonomy (GTDB): domain Bacteria; phylum Acidobacteriota; class Aminicenantia; order Aminicenantales; family Aminicenantaceae. Next base: position 1,150 of record DAOVBT010000228.1, read on the forward strand.
CGTGCGTCGCAATTTGACAGGTGATCATGTATCATAGAGTGCATATGTATTAAGAGAAAAAGGATGTTTCAAACTGCAGTCAAAATCCTCAAAGCAACCATCGGGATCCGATCAAACGTGCAGGAAATGCTTCCCTTTTTGCCGTTTGGTGTGAAACTCGAATCCCTGTTGACGGATTTTCACCGAGTGGAGCAAATCTCCCCCCGTGAAGACTTGGATGGGTACATCTCTGTCGAGGATGAGGGAGGCGATCTCGCGTACGAATGGCACGATAACAGAGTGATTTTCAAAGGGCCTTTTTCCCGACTTCAAAAGGAGGCGTCCGATCCGAGATACACACTCTGGGGAAATCAAGGCTTTTTGTACCGGTATGCGCTCTATTTGCTCGAAATAAAACACACCATCTACAACTTTCACGCCTGTGCCCTGTATCAGGAAGACAGGGATACCTTATACGTCATTATCGGTGGTGCAGGTAGCGGCAAAACCGTATATTTGCTCAGCGGTTTAGAAAAAGAATTGAAGCTTTTTTCCACAGAGACCGTCCATTTTCAGATGGATGAAGGCAACACCATCTGGTACATGGGCTCTATGGTGGATAATGTCCGGTATGGCACACTGATGCATGATTTTCCCCGGTTTCTCCCCGCAGGGGATATTCCTGATCCGCAAAGCCGATGGCAAAAAAAAGTTGCCATTGATTTATCTGCGTTTTGCACTCAAAAGGAAACCATCAAAAATCCTCAGGCTGTCCACATCCTGTTTCCCCGAATCGAAAAAGGATTCGAAAGGTCTTTATGGAATCCGATCAAAGACAACAGAAAGGCGGAAAAAATCCTTTTTGACAACATCACCCAAAAAGTGGCAGAAACCACCCTGCTGTATGATAAGCTGACGGTTTTAGGATTGGATGGGATAGATTTAGCGAACGCTCGATTGCAGGCCGTTAAAAAACTGGTAGGTCATAATACGGTTGCAGAAATCAGTACGGTTTTATCCAATCCCAAAAATTGTTGGGGAAATGTTTTAAAATAAATTCAGGAGGAGATAGATGACTAAAGCATGGGAAGGTGTCACAGAAATTCCCGTAAGAGGAAGATCGTCCAAGCCAAGGACAACAGGCCTAACCATGGTCATCGATAAGGGAATCGGAATGAATCAGGTAAACGACCTGGTCCAGACCTCCGGAGAATACATCGATATCATCAAACTGACCTTCGGTACCTCTGCCTTCTATGACAGAGAATTCTTGATGGAAAAGATCCGATTGCTCACCATTGCCGATATCGATGTGATGCCCGGGGGAACATTCCTGGAGGTTGCGCTGTGGAAGGGCGCGTATGAAAAATACTTGGAGAGAGCCAAGGAGTTGGGATTTTCGACGATCGAAATTTCTGATGGAACGATCGCAATAGATCTCGCCACAAGAAAAGAGATCATCCGTCAGGCTCTGGATATGGATTTCAAGGTGATTACAGAAGTTGGCAAAAAAGATCCGGAAGAAGCTCTCCCGATTGCCCTCGTTCATCAATTGATCAAAGAAGACCTCGAGTGTGGTGCCTTCAAAGTGATCATCGAAGCCCGGGAGGCGGGAAAAGGAGTCGGTATTTTTGACCAGGCAGGAAAGATCAAACAGGACGAAGTGGAATACATCATTGCCGGCGTTGAGGATGTCGATCTACTCATATGGGAAGCTCCGATCAAAAACCAGCAACAGGAGCTCATCATCCAATTTGGAAATAATGTCAACCTGGGAAACGTGCCGGTAGATGAAGTTCTTGCCCTGGAGGCTCTTCGTCAAGGACTCAGGGGGGATACTCTCAAAAGGGCCTATCTTGCTGATAAAAAGTAAATCCTTTAGCTCTTCTGTTTTTTTTCAGGGAAAAATCTTTCAATCACCTCTTTAGAAGGAGGCTTGGTCACAAATGAAAGGATCACCAAACTTAAAACAGAAGCAGTCAACCCCCAATAAATGATCGGAATCCCAAACGGATCGGCATTAGCATCGCCGAAGGGTATCATGATCGAAGGCCAAAACATACCTGCCAGCTTCAGTCCCAAGGTCACGATCGTCCCCAAAATGATAGAGACAACTCCTGCTGTCTTTGTCACTTTTTTCCATAGCAAAGCAGCCAAAAGAGCAGGCGTGATGACAACGCCATACAATGTATACGCAAAAAAGGCCTGTTCGAGAACAGACGTCATTTTCCATGCTAAGAATACGGCAATGCAACCCATTATAATGATTAAAATTCTCTGCGGCCAAACCATCTTCTTCTCGGGTTTGTCCTTTCTCCGAAACCGAAGATAAATATCATGAAGCATCGTGGTCGTCGGCGATAACAAATAATTCATTCCCGTAGATATGACAACCGCCGTAGCCGCTCCCAGTAGCAAAACACCTATGGGTAGCCATATCATCCTCTTGGCTGCCATGATGATAACAGAAGCATGTTCCATGGTTCCGGCCTGCAACTCCGGCCAGAAATACGCTGCTGCGAAAACCGCTATCACGATGGCAACACCTTCGACGATGATGGTTCCCACCACCCAAATACCTGCCGCCTTCTTGGCTTCCCGTGGGTTGCGCGCGCTGTAAAACTTTTGGTACATACTTTGAACACCAAGAAGAAGCAGCAAGGTGGACAAGCCGATAGCCGGGATCTTCAAGTATGGATTGGCTCCGAATTCCTGACTGATTACCTGGAAGTGGGATGCCGGAAGGATCGCTTTGATCTTATCCCAGCCGCCTGCCGCGATGATGGTTAATGGCGTAGCCAGGATCGTTGACGATAGGATAATGATACCGTTGGGAAGGTCTGTGTTGGCAACAGCGATCATTCCTCCAATCGCTGTGAAAACGGTCACAAAAACAAATGACATGAACATTCCTTGTTCCACAGAGATGGCCCCATCCGAAATGGCATTCAGGATGTATCCTCCAGCCTTGAACTGATAGCTAACGATGACCGTAAAACTGATGATGATGGCAATAGCGCCAAAAACTCTAGCCACTGGGCCGTACCGGACTTCCAGAATATCTCCGACTGTGTACTGGCCGAACGTTCTAATCTTGGCGGCCAGAAAATAGATGATAACAATACCCACCCAAGCACCCACAGGAAACCACAAAGCACTCCAACCCGCTTTTGCGGCCAATTCTGCTCCGGCTATAAAGGTCCCGCTGCCGATCCAAGTGCAGATGAGAGTAAACACCATCTTGGTCATGGAGATCTGGCGGCCTGCGACCATCATATCGTCTTTACTCTTGACGCGGCTGGAGCGCCAAAAATTCATGATGGTCAGCACAGCCAAATAACACAGGATGATGATGATATAAATGTTCATGTCGTCTCCTTTGTCCGATCGAGTTGTTTTTCTTTTCTATTATCTCTTCGAGAAAGTCAAGCTTTTTCCGTTTTTTTGCATCCCAGGTGCAGATTCAGTCCTGCCGCGAGTACACCAATGACCCTCCA
>DAOVBT010000012.1 GCA_030670375.1 Candidatus Aminicenantota bacterium
AAAAACGGTCGTAGGCTTTGGATCGGATATCATGCTGAAATCCACAGCAAGAATCGAAGGCGATGTTCTATCTCTGGGGGGAACACTCGACAAAGATCCCGGAGCTATCATAGAAGGAGATACCATCTATTTTAGCACGTCGGATGAGGTCTCTAAATTTTTGAAGGGAGGTTTTGCCGGAGTATTCGGATTCTCATTGCTTCCGTTATTGATCATATTTAAGCTGATCACCCTTGTCATTTGGTTTATCCTGGCAATCATTCTCGTGGCCATTTTCCCTAAACAGATATCTTTTGCGTCCGCTCAAATCCGAACATCCTTTTGGCCAATCTTTGGAACTGGAATTCTGAGCATCATCATCTTTACAGGATTGATCATTTTTTCCGTGTTTCTTAGTTTTATCCTGATAGGAATCCCGATACTGTTGGCGCTCGTTGCCGTCGGTGTCGTCATCAAGATTTTTGGCCGGGTGGTTATTTTTTATTTCCTGGGAGACTGGATATTCAAGGCTTTTGGCGGCAAGCAGACCTCAGGACTCCTTGCTGTGATTCTTGGGCTTCTCCTGTTCGGATTGATCGGCTTCATCCCCGTCGTTGGCTCTCTGTTCTCATTTGTCTTGAGCATCATCGGATGGGGAGTCGTGATCCGCACCAAGTTTGGATCGGTCGAGAATTGGTTCAAACGGAAATGATTCTGCTATCTTAGAGTTCTAAAATTTCTTTTTCTTTGGCGTCGGCCAGCTCTTCAATTTTTTTTATGTATTGATCGGTAATCTCCTGGAGTTTGTCATAACCCCAGAATTTATCATCCTCGGTTATTTCTTTTTCTTTCTCCAAAAACTCAATTTCTTCTTTAGCTTCTCGTCTCATGATGCGGATGGCTGTTTTTTCTTCTTCCTGCAAGCCGCGGATGTGCTTGGCAAGATCCTCTCGTCTTTCCTCATCAAGCGGAGGAATCGGAACCTTCAATTGTTTGCCGTCATTTACCGGATTAAATCCCAGATCGGCACTCTGGATGGCTTTTTCGATGTTATCCAAAAACGAAGGATCATAGGGTTGGATGGTGATCAGAGTAGGGTCAGGCACACCCAGTGTGGCAACTTGATTTATCGGGGTTTGAGTCCCATAATAATCGACTTTGATGTCCTCAAAAAGGCTGAGATTGGCCCGGCCGGTCCTTATTTTACTCAGATTTTTGCGAAAATGCTCGGCCGATATTTTCATCTTTTTTTCGATCTCTCTCAATGTTTCCTTCACCATTCTTTTTCCCCTTCAATAGAATTCTGAATTATTTATAAAATGCCAACACATTTTTTATAAATAATTCAGAATTCTATTGAACTCTTGTTCCGACTTTTAGGCCCAAGACAGCCTTCTTGATATTCCCTCTCTTTTTCAGATTAAACACCACTATAGGAAGGTTATTTTCTTTACAGAGCGAAATTGCCGTGGCATCCATAACCATCAATCCCTTCTTTATGACATCCAAATATTTGATCGTGCTGAATTTCTTTGCCTTTTTATCCAACATCGGATCCGCCGAATACACACCATCCACCTTTGTGGCCTTTAGGATAACCTCGGCATGAATCTCTAAGGCACGCAATGCGGCGGCTGTGTCAGTCGTGAAAAAAGGGCTCCCGATACCTGCCGTAAAAATAATAATCCTTCCTTTCTGGAGATGTCGGATCACCCGTCTCTTGATAAACGGTTCAGCCACAGCCTTCACTTCGATGGCAGAAATATGGCGCGTGAAAACCCCCAGTTTTTCCATGGCATCCTGAAGAGCAATACCATTCATGATCGTACCCAACAATCCCATGTAATCGGCCGAAGCTCTATCGATCCCGGCCTCTGTACCACGGATACCACGGAAAATATTTCCGCCGCCGATCATGATAGCGATTTCGACCCCAAGATCATGGATCTCTTTGATTTCTTCGGCGATGGATTTTGTCGTGTCGAAGTCAATTCCATAGGAGAGATTTCCGATCAGGGATTCCCCGGAAAGTTTCAACAAAATCCGCTTATAGGCTGGTTCTTGCGCTTTTTTTGGCATATCAAATCATCACGATTTGCCCAATTCAAAACGAGCAAATCTACTGATCACAACATTTTCCCCGGATTTGGCGATAAAGGCCGTCACCAATTCCTTCACAGCCATTTTGTCCTCTTTGACATATGGCTGATCGAGTAAGCAGGCTTCCTGGTAAAATTTACCCAATTTTCCCTGCACGATCTTTTCTATGATCTCAGCAGGTTTCCCAGAATCCTTAAATTGCTCCCTGATTATTTCTTTTTCCCCTTCCAAGACCTCTTGGGGGACATCCTCGGAAGAAACATATTGAGGGTCTGCCGCTGCAATATGCAGAGCGATGTTCTTGACCAACTTTTGAAACTCTTCATTCCGAGCCACAAAGTCCGACTCACAGTTCACTTCCACCAGCACCCCGATCTTTCCGTTAAGATGGATATACGATCCGATAGCGCCTTCTTTGGCCTGGCGATCCATCTTGTCTTTGGCTCGAGCGTGTCCTCTTTTTCTCAATACGGTTATGGCTTTTTCAATATCTCCATTGCTTTCTTCAAGCGCCTTTTTGCACTCCATCATACCGATACCGGTCCGTTCACGGAGTTCTTTTACGAGACCTGCTGAAATCGTCATCTTATCCGCCTCCCTTATTCTGATGCTTCAGGTTTTTGAGGAACTTTTGCTTCCTCCTCCGCTGGGGGTTCTTCCCCTTCTGTGGGGATTTGATCAGCTTCAGGTGGTGTCTCCTCTTTTTTAGCTTCCTGCAGCTCTTTTTCTATCCTTTCTTTTTTTCCCTCGATAATCGATTCGGCCACTTTCGAGGCAAATAGCTCGATGGCTCTCACGGCATCGTCGTTTCCTGGAATGGGATAGGCAATGTTTTCTGGGTCCCCGTTGGTATCCACAACGGCCACGATAGGAATATTCAACTTCATAGCCTCAAGAATGGCGATATCCTCTTTCATGGAGTCGATAATGAACACGGCTCCGGGAAGCTCGACCATGGTTCTTATGCCGCCCAAATTTTTCGATAGTTTGCGGTACACTTTATCAAGCTTTGACTGTTCTTTTTTAGAAAGAAGATCCCAACGACCATCATCACGCATCTCATCGTATTCGATCAATTTTTCTACACTTCCTCTGATGACATCGAAATTCGTCAGCAATCCTCCCAACCAACGTTGATTCACATAACAGGATTCGCACTTCTGGGCATAATCCCGGACAATATCCTGGGCCTGTTTTTTCGTGCCCACCAAGAGGACATCTCCTCCTTCACTCGCAGTCTTTTTGATGAACTGGAGAGCTTCCTTAAACATCCTGATCGTCTTCTGCAGATCGATGATGTAAATCCCATTTCTCTGGCCAAAAATAAACTCCTTCATCTTGGGATTCCATCTTTTCGTCTGGTGGCCAAAATGAACGCCTGCTTCTAAAAGTTCTTTCATTGTTACAGAAATCAACGGTGATCCTCCCTTTATCTCTTGTGATATTGTGGGGCTTTTCGAGCACCCAGCAATCCATACTTCTTCCGTTCTTTGATTCTTGCGTCTCGGGTGAGAAACCCTGCGCCTTTGAGTGGTGACCTCAATTCTTTGTTAAACTCGACCAGTGCTCTAGCGATTCCCAAACGAATGGCCTCGGCTTGACTGCTTGATCCCCCCCCATTCACACGGATAAAAATATCGAATTTTTTCTCCGTATCCGTCAAAAGGAGAGGTTGCCTCATGGTATGTTTATGGCTATTAAGGCTGAAATACTCCAAAAAGGGCCTTGGCCTTTTGTTCACATACAGAGTGACATCGCCCTTTCCTGGACGAAGAAATACCCTCGCGATAGAGGTCTTTCTCTTTCCTGTTCCGTAATATTGGATTAAGCTCACGATTCCTCCTAAAACTGGTATTCCACGGGTTTTTGTGCTTCGTGGGGGTGATGAGAACCTCGGTACACTTTAAGCTTCTTGTAAGTTTCACGGCCCAGTTTGTTTTTCGGAATCATACCCCAGACAGCTTTTTTGATGATTTCTTCGGGTTTTTTCTCCAGAAGCTCTTTTATGGTTATCTCTTTGATGCCCCCGGGATAACCAGAATGGGAATAATACTTTTTCTGTTCCATTTTTTTCCCTGTCAATTTTATCCTCTCAGCGTTGATCACGATCACAAAATCTCCACTATCGAGGAAGTTGACGAATTCCGGTTTTCTCTTGCCACGAAGAAGAATGGCGATTTCCGTGGCTAATCGTCCAAGAACTTTTCCGTCTGCATCAACCAACCACCATTTCTTTTTGATCTGCTCTTTTTTTGGGACAAAAGTTTTCATCACGTTATTCCTAGAATTGTTTTCGTGAATAATAGAGTATTCGCATAAACTACTAGCGATGGAATAAAATACTAAATTGTGCGCCCAATGTCAACCTTTGCACTGGGGTTTAGTGCACCCACTCCTGAGGTTTTTGCTTCTTTGTGAATAGTTTGATGAGCGCGATTCCGATCAAAAATCCTCCGATATGGGCAAACCAGGCTACTCCGCCTCCTGCTCCGATGTTCAGCACTTGAATCAAAATCCATATTCCAAGGACAAAGGAGGCAGGGATGGCGATGACTCGGATGAAGAAGAACAGGAATACGAGTGTCAAGACCCTTGCTCGCGGATAAAGGATCAGGTATGCTCCCAGAATGCCTGCGATGGCTCCACTGGCTCCTATCATCGGTACTTGAGAGTTGGGATGAAATACGATATGAGTCAGACTTGCTCCAAGGCCAGAGAGAAGGTAAAAAATAATGAACCGGGCAGGGCCCAAATAGTCTTCGATATTGTTGCCAAAAATCCAGAGATAGAGCATGTTAAAAACCAGGTGGAATATCCCCCCGTGCATAAACATCGAGACGAAAAGCGTCAACGGAGGAGAAAGCCGAGCGAGAGGCTCTCGTGATTCCATCATCACGAGAGACAACGCCTTAAAATGGGTGATTTCGTAGGGAATAGCACCCATTTTGTACACAAAATACTGAAGCCCCTCAGGAGAAAACAGCTGATAGAAAAAGACCACCGCATTCAAAGCAATAAACAAAACGGTAACATAAGGGACACGAGAGGTTGGGTTGTCATCCTTAAGCGGAATAAACATTTCTACCCTGAATTATTATTCATCGACAGTTTTTACCCTCCAGGTAAGCCGATCTCACTGCATCAACTGCGTTGTAGCCACTTGCGGTAGTTCACTACATCTGCGTGGGCCATTCCTTGCCGCTGCAGCAATTGTTGGGCGGGGTGGATCGGCCATAATAAATACCAATGCTGTCTGCAAGTAAGAATCATCGCAGGGTGGATGGTCGACGAATAATTTGAGCAAAAACAGGTAAAAGTCTGAACTTATCTTTCTTCCTGACCTTTTTTCAGTTCTTCTTCCAGTTTGAGCCTATCCAATTGTCTCTTTCTAACCTGGTTGTATCGTTCCATATAATTATCTGCTTCCCGGATAAATCGTTCGCTTCTTTCGGGATAGAGATGAGAATGGACATTTCGGTAGAGCAGGTTGATATAAGCGAAGGTGTCGGGATAATTGGGATCTATTTCTGCTGATTTTAACAAAGTTTGTTCACTCTCATCCGAGAGCGCGATTCTCTCCTGTTTGGACAATCGATTTTGGAGACGATAAGCCTTGTTGAAGCGATTCACCCCGATGGTAAACAAAATCAAGGCATCGTCCGGTTTCATTCCCAAATTCATATTATGCATCGCATAGGCCTTATCGAAATCGGGGATGGGCCTTATGTTGTCATAAAATTGGGCAGCATAAGCGTAACCCTGAGGATTTTGAGGATCCAATTCTATCCTTCTCAAGTACATCTCCTCAGCTTTTTTGTGGATCTCTTCATTTTCACCGGCATACCTGTTGTAGAATCCCGCCACGACATAATAGTTTTCCATGTTGGTGGGATCCAGTTCCAGCACCCTCAGGAACATCCCTTCTGCATCTTCGAATCCTCGCATTCGGTCATACATATCTCCTAAGGAATGGACGATCTGGATGTTGGTCGGCTCTTTCTCCAAGGCCAATTTCAGGTTTTCGATAGCTTTCTCCGCCCTTTCCAAATTTATTGGGCTCTCATCACCGGCCCTATACTGGTTTTTATAGCTCTCACCGAGGAAACGATACGCCAAGGTCAAGTCGGGATTATACTCCAAAGCCTTCTCATATTCCTCGATGGCCTGCCGATATTGGCTCTCTGTGAAATGATTGTTGGCTTTGGAGAAGTGATGGTTTGCCTTCAGTTGGCTAACATTCAGCTTCTGGCAGCTTGATGCGGCAAAAATAACAGCCACAATAAGAATCGGCAGGATGAATATTATCTTTTTTCTGGACATCTCGACCTCCTTAAACATCAAGTCCATTCACAAGCGTAATTTAAATTTATAAATGAATAGCGGAGGAAAGTCAAGCTGATTGGGGGGATACATCTTCAGCTTTTTTTTAAGGTCAACCGCAATGGTGTTCCTAAAAAATCAAACTCTTCGTATAGTTTTTTCAGAAAAAATTTCTCATACGCAGAATCCAAAGAAGCCTGTGAATGGGCAAACAGGATAAAGGATGGCGGGAGAATTCCCTTCTGCAGCATGTATTTCAACTTGATCTTTTTCCGGTTCCTCGAAACGGGGGGATGCCTTGTGTTCATCTTTTTTAAAAATTTGTTCAACCGAGGGGTGGGAATTTTTTTTTCTCCATTTGCGAATACTTCCTCAGACAGGTCTAGAATTTTTACGATTCTCTGGCCTGAAAGCGCGGATATAAACACCAAAGGAGCATAGGATACAAAATCCAACTTTCGATAAATCCTATCATGAAATTCTTTATGAGACTGGGTCTCTTTCTGAATAAGGTCCCACTTGTTCAGAGCCATAATCAGAGGTTTTCCCGAATCACGCGCAAGATGGGCAATCGCCGTATCCTGACGGGTGGGAAACTCCATGGCGTCCAAAATGAGACATACGACATCCGCACGTCCAATATCCTTTTTTGCCTTGACAATTCCTGCTTTTTCCCTTTTGTCCTTGGTTCGGCTTATTTTCCGTATCCCTGCGGTGTCTACCAGGCAGAATAATTTTTTGTTTCTCCTGATCAGCGTGTCTGTGCTATCGCGTGTGGTCCCTGGAATTTCGCTTACGATCAGCCTTTTCTCTCCGCTCAACCGATTCACAACAGAAGATTTTCCAACATTTATCCGTCCCACTATGGCTATTTGGAGAGGTTTGGTCTCTGCGTCTGTATCGGCTGACGACGGGAGAATATCGATAATACGCTCTTCTAGATAGCCCAAATTCCTCTTATGCTCTGCGGAAATCGGTATTATCTCTTCCTCTCCAAGCCGGTAAAAATCTCCGATCTGATCCTCTTCCCTTGGGGTATCGATCTTGTTGATTACGACAAAAATCGGTTTATCCATTTTTTTTAATGAAAAAAAGAGCTCCTCTTCTCCCGGCGTCATCCCCCTTTTTCCATCAAGTACAAAAAGGAGAACATCTGCCATCTGAGAGGCCTCCCATGCTTTCTGCTTAACTTGAGATGAAAAGGGATCCTCTTGTGAATCAAAAAAACCCCCCGTATCAATCAGGATAAAGCTTTTTTTGGCCAGGCGGCAAAAAGCGGGGATTTGATCTCTCGTCATTCCAGGCAATGAATGAACAAGGGCTCTTTTCTGTTTTAATAGGCGATTGAAAAGGGTGGATTTTCCCACATTGGGAAACCCGATAATGGCTACATTGATCGGCTTTTTCATGGGATTATGCTCCCCATCTTTGTGACAGGAATTCGGATTTTATTTGGCGACAATATCATATATCGGCTGGAAAGGGCTGGTCAGGTCGATGTGTCCTCCCAAGGTCTTTTTTTCTCCCCCATCGATGAGGATAAACACCTTTTTAATCGGTTTTATGTTATACGAAAGAGAATTCACAATGGAATAGATTGCGGACATCTCAGCCGAAGAACCGGAAAGATGTTTGTCCATGATCTCTCGCGAAAAATCCACATAGGCCACACCCTCCTTGGTGATATAAAGCTCCCTGAGCCTTGTTTCGGGAGGAATCGGAGAAAGGAATCCTCGTTGGGATCCATTGAGGAGCTCCGAGATAACTCTCTTGGCTTGCAGCGCGAGAGATGATTCCGGGATTATTTCTCTCGCTTCACGATGCAAAAGGCTATCATGTTCTGAGGGGAAAAACAGGATTATAGTCAAGGATTCAATTTGCTCTTCCGATTCGGATTCACTCTGGGAGGCAGAGATAAATTGAGTCGGCTTTGGCTTTGCGGTTCCTCCCAGATTTAAATAAATAATAACGAGAACGACAAGAAATAAAAGTAGAGCAGCAAGGATCACAAGTTTTTTTTTGTCCATTTGTGATTTTATCAGTGAGAATTTTCTCGAAGAAATTTAGCCAAACCCTCGTAGATAGCTTCGGCTATCTTGCGTTGATATTCTTCTGTTAACAGTTTTCTTTCTTCTTGAGGATTCGAGAGGAATGCCACCTCGATCAGCACGGCAGGACAGGCAACTCCGGTTAAAACTTTAAATGGTGCTTGTTTGATCCCTCTGTTTCTCGTTCCCCACAATAGATTGAGTTCGCTCTGTATATCCTCGGCCAGCTGGCTGCTCTGTTTGAGATAAGCAGTCTGAGCCATGTCCCAAAGAATCATTTTGATCAAATCTTCATCTTCAGCTTGTATGTTATTTTCCAGTTCTTTCGAATTGTTTTCCATGAACGCCAACCGTCTGGATTCCTCATCGGTGGCATCTTTGCTGAGGAAATAGGTCTCCGGACCAGCCGCCCCTTTCCTGTAGGACCCGTTAACATGCACGCTGATAAAAACAGTGGCTTTGTTGTTGTTAGCAATGGCCGACCGGTCTTCGAGTGAAACATCCACATCTCGATCTCTTGTGAGAACGACATTAGAGGCCCTCGTTTGTCTAACAATCTCTGCCAGTTTCATTCCGATAGCAAGGGTGAGATCCTTCTCCAGAGTCCCAAACTTTCCCTTTGCTCCAGCCTCTAATCCTCCATGACCAGGATCTATCACTATGCATTCTGGATCTGCAGTTTGAGGATTTGTCCCACTCCGATTCGTTTCGGCGATCGGTGGATCCTGCCCCTTATTGGGATGGATATCGATAATCAATCTGGGAGGATTTTGCACCTTAAAAGAGTCGAGGGAAAAATTTTCGTGCTCCGTTTTGATGGTTAATGTGTAGGATCCGCTTCCCTGCGACCACCCCACAGATTTGATAAACCGGCTCCGGAATGATTCTCTTTGGATCCGGAATGGGGTATTGGCTCTGATTTTCACAAAAACAAAGGTGTCATTTTGCTCGATGCTCGAACTCAACGGCTGGGACGACTGGATGGTCACACGGCTGTAATTGTCATAATCCTGTGCAGATATTCTTAGGACGGGTTGGCTTTGGGGAGCACTAAAAACGTTTAAAAACAGAAAAACAAGGGAAAAAGCCAGTGCCAATTTGGGGATTCCTCTTCTGAGCTTGTACAATTTTTCTCTATCGTTTATCACTATTTTGGAGGCGGCGGGAATCGAACCCGCGTCCGAAGACATTCAACGAAAGGCCTCTACATGTTTATCTTCTTCTTGTTTCTCATTCTGCGGCTTAAGAAGAAGAAGAAAACCACAGAACCAGCCCTGATGTTGTTTCGCTCCGCAGGCTCAGGACAGGCCTGGTTCGCTATCCTGCTCATCGACGCCTCTCAAGCACCGCAGGAGAATGCAAGAGAAACGGCTTGCCTACAATTTAGGCAGCAATTGGCAGTTGTTCTGCACTTAATTCGGTCCACCTTTTTAACGAGGTGGGTGGGGCCTCGACATGCAGCCTTTGCCTCACTATCTCCGTCGAATCCAGTTCGCCCCCAAACTCATCTCCAGATTAAAATTATAAAGAATTCCGTCGATTCTTGTCAACACGCCTTCACTCTTTTGATTCTAGCCAGGCTTCCCTTCCTTCGCGAAATAGGAAAACGACGATGATCAAACCGACTATCGGATCGGCCTGCCAGAATCCCCACACATAATTCGATCCCAAACCCAACAACAGCGCAACAGACATAAAAAAGCAGGCCAATGTTTCCTTGGAATCCGCAATCAAGGCCTGGCTCTGAATTTGCTTCCCAACATTAAATTTCAGCCAAGCCAAAATCGGCATGATCCCAAGAGAAACGACCGCAATGATTATTCCGGCTAAGGAGGGATCCGGAATTTCTTTTGCAATTAATTTTTTCACAGATTGGAAAAGGACATACAATCCTAGAATCAAGAAGGTCAGAGCCACAAATTTAGTGGCTTTTTTTTCGACCGCTTCTTCCTTTTCCTCAGAAATCTTCCCATGCTTACGAAGACGCCAGATTAAAACCAAACCCGAAAGCGACTCCACCACGCTGTCTAATCCAAACCCAATCAAAGCGATGCTGTTGGCGATGTAACCGAAAACGATCGAAACAACCGCTTCGACTACATTATATCCAACTGTAAAGTACTCGAGGAATAAGCCCTTTTTATATAATTTCTCCATGCTCAATTATTCCACCATCATCGAGGCATTCCGGTCAACCTTCGTTTTGTTCCTTATCTGATTTTTTTCCATTCCCTTCAGAATGATCATGCCGATGATGAAGGTCAGGAAAATGCGAATGGGCATGATGGAGTTTTTTATGTTTATGGGGATGGACATGCCCTCCGGAAACAGGGGGAACATGTTCATGAGTATGGTGAAAATCATCATGACGGTGCCAATGGATGTGTTCACTATCGGTGTGTCCATGCCCATGAGAATGTTTGTGAAGAATCAGGGATACGATCGAAATGGCCAAAATCAGAGCAGCAACAACCTGAAACCAGGAAAGTTGTTCGGAAAGCAAAAACACAGAGAAAAATGCACCAAAAAACGGAGCGCTGGAAAACAAGATCTGGCTCCTGGTCGCACCCAAACAATGGGCCGCAGTGATATAAAGCACTATGCTTAAGCCATAACAAAAAACACCAACAATAAGAGCCCCGGCAAAGATCTTGAATTCGGGAAAGCTCGGCGCGAGAAAAATCCCGATGACGCCATTTATGGAACCAGCAATCAATCCTTTCAAAAAAGTCATCTGCGTGGGCGTTATAGCGTCTATGAGAGCCGTGTAATGATTATCCAGTCCCCAACAAACACAAGCAGCTGTCACAAATAACGCAGCCAGAAGTCCCGATTGTCCCTCATGAACGGTTATCAAAACGCCTGCAAGTATGGCTCCTCCAACACTGAACCAACCTCGAAGATCCAGATGATCCTTAAAAAACAACCACCCGAGTACAGCTGTGGCCACCAACTCCAGATTCAACCAAAGGGAGACGGATGCTGCATTGGCGATCTTAAGACCCAGGAGCAGAAAGACTGGCCCGAGAATCCCTCCGAATAGAATGGAGCCAAAAATTCTCCAAATATTCCTCTCATCTATACGATGGATTTTCGCTCGTTTCCGGGAAAACGTGAAAGGCAAAAGACCAACAGCCGCCCCCAAGTAGAGGAGTCCAGCCAGTAGAAAATAATTGAGGTCGGCAAGAAGAAGCTTGCTGAGAGGGGCCGCCATGCCAAAAAGCATCGCCGACAAGACTGCCATCAAAACGGAAAATTTCCTCATGCGGTATAAATATATATTTAAACGACATATCTTTCCACATGGAATTTTGCCGAGGCCTGACTTAAAAACGCCATGATAGTATTAGTCCTACTAATTCTTACACTATTTACAAAACATATAATTCGTGTTATTTTAATTGCGCAGCAATACAAATTCCGCTATCATTTGCTAAACCTGAGCCATGCATAAAAACACCGATGTTTTTTTATGAATAGTTCAGGTTAAAGGAGGAACCGTGTTAAAAAGATATCAGGTTCTCATCCCTGATTGGCTCGAAGAATATATCAAATTGGGGGTAAAAAAATACGGGTTGAGTTTTTCCGAAATGATCCGATTGGAAATTTGCCAAGCTGTGATCGCCTATATATGCGAACGCTATCCCGAATACAAATCGAGCTACACGATGAAAGATTTTCTGAAAGGTGTCAGCCGGTTCGAAAAAGGAAAAATGAATCCAGAAGACCTGGACAGAATCATATCCACAATCTATTTCGAAGCACGCAAGGCGATCGAATACCGCTTTTCAAAGGAGAACATCGCGAAAAAATAAGCGCGCAGAATTTATCGTCGCGTCAATTTGATCCCGAACACTACAATTCCCACGAGCAGACCGACAAGAAACAACACAAGCAGACTTATGCCCAGAACATTTGTTTTGGCCGTCACATGGATCCGGACTATTTTATCCTCTGATTCTACCTGACGGTTATCAGCGATACACTCTGTTTTGATCCTGGGTTCATAATCGCCGACAGATATACCTTCGGGGGGAAGGAAGTCGATGGCAACGATTTCTTCTTTGCCTTGATCGAGCGACGGAATTAAGTCCGGTTGAACCTCAGAACGCCAGCTCAACGGCAAATCGGTAATTATGCGGATGTTGTTCAGCCGGCGGGTCCCTGTGTTCTTGACTCTTATTTCCATGCTCACACTCTGGCCCACTTTTATTTCATGATAGAGGCTAACGGCCTGGACTTCGATCCTTCCGACTCCGCGGGGGATGATCTCCAGTTTGACACTCCCTGCCCTCAGGCTATCGATATCTTTTTCGTCTAATAAGGACGAGTCGGAGAGCATCTCGTTGAGCCTGGTAGATTGTTCCCCATCCAGTGCCAGGCAGTAAAATTCGAGGGGTTGATCGATGACCACCTGCTCGTCGGCATTCTTGGGGAGATACAGCCTCAACGAAAGTTGCATACTCGTGACTCCCTCTGTGAACTTAATCTGGGAGAGCCGCGCTTGGGTCTGGGTGTCCACAAATTCATACGAGATCTGTTGGGGAAGATTGACCACCCTAAGCCTAAAAACATTCGCCTCGCCGCTGAACTTTTCCAATGACAGGTCGAACGTGGCCTCACTCTCCAAATCCGCTTCCTGGGAAAATTGAGCGGAATTGACCGTCACGATATTTGCACTTATACCTTTCTGCAAATACACGGATGTGGTTTCGTCCTTCCCTGAATAAAAAATATTTATTTCCAAATTCTCAACATCTTTTAAAAGTTGGAAGGTCACCTGTTTTTCTTGCTCTAGGGCGAGCGAGTGAATCGTCTTTTCGTAGGGGTTTGAGATAATTTTCCCTTCCGACCTTAAAGATACATAAACATCCTTGATTTCCTTGAGAAAATCCAGTGGAAAAATATCCTTGGCATCTATGTTCAATTCTTCGAGCTGTTTGAGTTCTTTGGAAGAATACCGGAGGGATACGCGGACAAATTTTTTCCCTGTCTTGTCCTGGTATTTCACAGCGGATGCCACAGAGATTCGGGCTTCGCTTCCCATAAAGCTGATCAGGGCTTCCTGGTAATCCACTTGAGCCTGGAGATGGGTGGTCCTTTTTTGGACAAACTCCTGCTCTGAGATCAACCCGGATTCCTGGAGCTTCAATGCTCTGTCGAATTCCCCCTTCATCCTCTCGAGCTGCAGTTGGGCCTTTTTAAGGGCAAGAAGTTTCAGCGTCTGAGATTCCTGCTGGGAGTACGAAAAATTGAGAGTAACGGCTAACAACAAAACGAATGCGGAGATTCTAAAAAAAGTTTTCATGGCTTCTGCCTCCATTCTCAGTTCAGAATAAACAAACTTATTCAGTCCCAGCCAGTTCGTGCATGTATTCCAAGTAGAGCTTATTCAGGTCTTCTCCTTTCAGCTCTTCGCTCGTTTTCATCATCACAAGTTTTCCCTGCAGCATGAATCCGACTCTATCTGCGAAGAATTTGGCCCGGAATATATCGTGGGAAGAAATAAAAATCGATTTTCCTTTCTCCTTCAGCTCGAGAAGAAGCTCCATGAATTCCTGGCCCGATTTCGGATCCAAGCCCGATGTCGGTTCATCGAGGATAAGATTGGGTGCATCTTTTAGGATGGCAACGGCAATGCCCAACTTTTGGCGCATTCCCTTGGAAAAATTCTTGATTCTCATGTCGAAGGCTTCTTCCTGAAGTCCGACGCTTTTCATTACCTCTGCATATTCGGTTCTCTTTATTTTTCGCTTTCCTGCCAACTTGGAAAAATAGTCCAGGTTTTGATACGCGGTAAAATTGCCGTACAGCATAACATTTTCCGACACATAAGAAATAAACTCTTTAGACTTCAACGGCTCCTTGACCACATCGACTCCATCGACAAAAGCCGTGCCTTCGGTCGGAGGGATAAACCCCAAAATGAGGTTAATCGCGGTCGTTTTTCCCGAACCATTGGCACCGAACATAAAGAATATTTCTCCTGGTTCGACTTTAAGATTCAAATGGTCTAAGGCCAAAAGCCCGTCTTCATATTTTTTTGTCAAATCTTTTGTTTCTAGCATGATTCCCTCTTTTTGAATTTACCTTACATCATATCGGAGAAAAGACACATAGGCTCCGACAAAAAACAGAATGATCAAGAAGATCATCAAAATAATGTCCGGCAGGACACGTTTGAAAGAGTCTTCTAATCTTTCGGGGATAAATTCGTGCTGTGGCATATCACTCAAATCGGGTTTTATTTGTTCACCACCGAAAATATTCCCCTGCATCATTTTTTCATTCACCCATTTTGTGAAAATCGGCTTGTAGGTTCTCACAGAGCTCAAAAATCTGTCGTGTTCGTCCACCCCGGGTCTGGCAAGGCTCATCGCTCCGAACATCATAGCTGAAGTGGGAGAAATGCGTGAAAGATTCACAGCGAGCCCTTGTTGCTGCTGCATTTTTGCCTGGTAATCCCTTTCGATGGCTGCGTTCCTTTCATCGATTTTTCCGGTGAGACTCTGTTGAAGATCCTCGGCCCATTTTCTTATACCCTCTTCCCATTTCTTCCGTGCTTCTGGTTGATCTTTGTCGGGAGCGGGATTGTTTTTAAAGTACTCTGTGCGCTCAGCAAAGGCTTCCTTCTGAATTTCCTGCAGGTAGGCATCTTTTTGTGCCGTAATCTCATGGACAGATGGGATAGGATTTATTTGACTGGCTATCATGACAGAAGCTTTGGGTATGACCGTGACAAAAGTGACCCAAATGAATAAAAGGATCAGAAAGCTGGTCGATGACCTGCTCGTTCTTGCCGAGACAAAAAGCCCGAGGGTAAAGAAAACCGATAAATACAAAAGAAATATCAGCAATATCAGGGCAATCCTTATCCAATCCCCACCCAAAAGGGAAACGTTCGGATAGACCATCAGGAGCAGCAGGCCGATCACCATAGGAATGATCAGCGGAATGAGCAGACTGATAAAGCCGCCGATGGCTTTTCCAAGAATCAGTCTGTCTCTTGGAACTCTGTTAGAGAGAGCGAGTTTCAAGGTCCCCTTTTCTTTTTCTCCAACGATGGCATCGTAGGTGAAAAGAATGGCGAACAAGCTGAGGACGATCTTCACGATAAACGTCAGATCGAGGGGGCCAAAAACAGCAAAGATCGGGTTGCTGCTGTATTTGGATTCGGTCATGTTCGGATCATAGGCGATGTTGACCGAGGCCACACGGCCGACGGCCTCCCAGATCCCGCTGACGATCGTGCTCAGCACTTGAGGCTTCCTGTTGATCTTGGTCCCCAATCCGGCAAGCTGCCCATAACCTTGCTGGCTTTCAAGATTCTTTTTGTTCAACGCAACGGCTGCGCTGTGCTCCTTAAGCTCTGCTTGATAATTATTGATCCCGGTGTACACAGCAAGCAGGATCAGGATTGTGCAGAGCAAAAAGGTGAAAACAAAGCGGGGGCTCATGATCGTGTCTTGAATTTCTTTCTTGATGATGTCTCGTAACATGTTTTACTCCTGTAATGCTTAATTGAATATATATTATCTTATCAAGAGTTGTCTTCTTACATTATATACGAATATTTT
>DAOVBT010000308.1 GCA_030670375.1 Candidatus Aminicenantota bacterium
GGATATGTGCTCACACCTTTCCTTTTTGTCTTTTTCCTCACGAATTTACAATTGAGTTACACAACATCGCTCTCCATCATCGGGATACTGGTGCTTATTTTCCTTGTGTTTGCTCTAACCGCAAGCTATCCCCAGGTTTCCACAGGATACAAATTCTCCATGGCTATCAAGCTCTTGGGAAAAGGCACCGTCCTTGTAGCTGCTCTGGCTTTATTCTGTTACATATCGCTTGAAATATCGATGGGAACCTGGATCAGAAAACTCATGGAACAGCTGTTTGAAGCCAATGCCAATCCAAGACCGGCCTACTATGCCGGTTTTGTTTTGAGCGCATTCGGCGTGGCCATGATGGCCGGACGATTTTTCACTTCGACCATCAAGAATCTAACAGCGATCGGCAGCAAAATTATCTCTGTTATGGCCCTTGTTGCGTTAGCAGCTATCGTGCTCATGATCGTAGTGAACAGCCCGATTTTAGCCATCATTGCCGTTTTTCTCGTTGGATTGGCCTTTGCACCCATCTTTCCCACCATTGTTGGAGTTACATTCGCGAAATTCGACTCGAGCCTGTATGGAAGCATTTTTGGGATTATTTTTGCCGTCGGATTACTGGGTGGAACATTCGTGCCGAAATTCATCGGAAACCTGAGCGTGGACTCAACAGTACAGCAGAGCCTGTGGATCGCAGCCGTAATGGCAGCCATCCTGTTTGTTATCTCTCTGTTTATGGGAAGAGTAGGGAATAGAAAGTGAGAAAAACGAATCCCCTAGATCGTTTATCCTCATGAGACTGTATCCCTTTCAGGTTTCAAAGTTGAATGACCAGAGCTATTGTTCCTTTCACCGTCCTATTGATTGACACGTGAATATGTGATATACATATTTACGTGATTAAGGAGAACATTCATGGAGAGACAAAATATCACTCTTTCACTTCCTAAGGATTTGCTTCAGAAAGCAAAGATTATTGCAGTAAAGAATAATACTTCTTTGAGCGGATTGCTCCGCGATTACTTAGCCAGAATAACAAACGATGATGAAGCATATCAAATTGCACAGACAAGACATCGTCGTTTGTTAAAAAAGGGATATGACTTTGGATTAGAGGGATAAATTCCCTGGAAGAGGGAGGAAGTTCATGAAAGATAAAGTCTTCCTCGATACAAACATCATAGTGTATGCACATGACAGCAGCAGTAGAGATAAGCATGAGGCAGCAAGAGAGATTATGGATTATTTATGGGAAACCAGGAAAGGGGTAATCAGCGTTCAGATCCTGCAAGAATTTTTTATTTGTGTTACTAAAAAAATCGCAACGCCTTTACTTTTAAAAAATGCAAGGATAATACTCGAGTATTTATTAAACTGGGATGTCGTCGTTAATGATAAATACATTATCTTGAAAGCTATTGATCTTCAGGAAAAATATCGGTTCTCATTTTGGGATTCTCTTGTTATTCAAGCTGCCATTCAAGGTCAAGCCCGCATACTTTTCAGCGAGGACTTACCTGATGGTCAAGTTGTAAAGGACTTAAAGATTTTAAATCCATTCACCAAAGAATGGAAAGACTATCTGTGAATGATGCAAATGGTGTGAAATAATTTAACGCCATTCTGTTATTTAGAATAGAAATGATGCTGTGTGGCTCAGGATGTCTGCTTAGAACTTGTAGATAGGTTGGATGTCGACCGGGATATCGCTGAGGCTATCCAGCAGGCCTTGGATCACATCATCCACCTCTCCGTATTTGGCGATGAAAGCGGCGGCGTTTTCGTAGTTGCCGTCGCCCTCCAGGATCAAAATCTTCTGGGCCATCTCTGTGATCGAACCCTTGATTTTATCCGTATCCACGTTGAATTTTTGTGTTTCCGGATTATAAATGAAGGCTCCTGTCTCCCTGTGGTAGTTGAGCTGCATCAGCGTGCCCATTCCGTGGGCCTCATGCACGCCGAACCGGATGGAACGGAACATCCCGGCCAGATAGGTGGTGTAAATTTCCTGCGCGTTCTCCTTGGGGATCAGGCCTTTTTCGATCAGGAAGGGCACATTGTGCATGCCGACGATTGTGGCCTTGCACTCCTCGATGGGCGAATATTTATCGGCCAATGCTTTCCTTACCGTTGTCTCAGTCCCATCCTCCAGGGTGATGTAGTTGGAACCGAACACATGAGAGATCTCGTGGAGAAGCGTTTCCGTGAAATAGGCGTAAAATGAGATATGTTGGGAATCCTCATCGGCCAGGACCTTCTTCGAGATGGGCAAAAGCACTGTGATGAATTTGGCCTCCTGAATGTTCTTGAGGAAAACCTTTTTGGTGCCTTTTTCCTCGCGGATTTTTTCCTCGTTCGGAAGAACGAATGCCAGGGTTTGAACACCTGACTTTGTGTCGCCGGCTGCAAACACTTCGATCACCACATTGAGCGGCGATGCCAGCCCTTCGATCTTGGCGTTTTTGTGTTTTGGTTCCACAGGCAGCAGACTCTGCATTTCCCCCAAGTAGTCGAGGTAAGCTTTAAGCTTGGCCATCTCCTCAAAATCATTGATGTAGACAAAACTCTCGTAGGCGGCCTTCAATCCGAAAAGGCCGTCCTCATAAACTTCATAAGGCCCGATCAAGATTTCCAGGAGATTTCCCTCCAGGTCGATCCACATCGTGTCGCTTTTGTACCACTCATTGGCCAGCAGATCGTCGGCCTTCTGGTTGAGGTAGGCTTTGAAGGGTTCCTCCGTGGAGATTTCTGCCGCTTCCCTCAGGTACTTAGCCACAACCTCCAGGTCTTCCTTGTAGGCTTCGTTGTAGGGAACCGCGATCAGGCCGTCATTCTGCTTCCTGACAATGGTGTATGTGTCTTCGAGCTTGGATTTCATGTCAGGATTTCCAGTCACGTATCCCTCGAAATATTCCTTGGTCATATCCGGAGGATAAAATCCGGCCCCTGCAGGTTTGGGATCGGTCCCGATAAAAGGTTTATTTTCATCCAGCCGGTCAAACGGACCAAAATTGATTGTCAGATAGCGCAGGAAATCCTTGGCTGCCGGATGGTCAACATTTTTGAAATCTTGCAGGACCTCAAGCCCCACATGGGAGGCCTGCTTCCAAAAGATTTTATCGATTGCCTTGGCAGCCAAAACCAGTTTTTCGAGCACCTGCATTTGTTCCTCGTTCAACAGGCTTTTATCGAACGCGATCTCGATGGGCGCAAACTGGGCCAGGCGGTCTTGGATATCCGGGACGACCGAATAACCTGCAATTTCTGTTACAGCGACCTCATCGGCTATTTCTTTTTCCTTAGGTTTGCACCCGTAATGGATGAAGGTCGCAAACACAAACAGGACAATTGCCGAAAATGTTACAAGATGTTTAGTTTTCATGCCGATTCCTCCTAACTTTACTCTGAGTAATATAAAATCTTAAAATGGCCAAAAACTTAACTACAGGTTATAAAAAACCATTATTTAAGCTTGTATCCAGCTTCAATAATACAGGCTCGGGCCGCGATTCGCAAAGGTTCGACGAGGGGCACGGCAATATCCCGTTCCTTCAGCACTAGGGGCACTTCGGTGCACCCGGCGATGATGGCATCGGCCCCCCGGGCAACAAGGACCCTGGCTATGCTGACAAAGATTTCTTTCGGAAAACCCGAGGTGAATCCTGCCTTGATGCCCTTTGGGCCAAAAATCGCTTCCATCACCTGGTTCTGCTCTTCTTCCTCAGGGTTGAGGACC
>DAOVBT010000208.1 GCA_030670375.1 Candidatus Aminicenantota bacterium
ATAGGCTAACGAAAAAAATCAAAGAACGCTTTGATCTTACAGCCGAAGAGATTGCTAACGATCTGGATCGAGAAGTCAGCCGAATCACAACCAGTTCTCCCGAAGCCTATAAATATTACGTCGAGGGAAGAAAATACCACCACAAGGGAGAGTTCCTCCAGAGCATAACATCGATGGAAAAAGCGGTCGCTATCGATCCTGAGTTTGCAATGGCCTACAGGTCTTTATCGGTGAGTTCTGGGAATATGGGCCTTTCCCCTCAGCGAAAGGAATATATCCAGAAAGCCCTGGACTTGAGCGAACGGTTATCTGAGAAAGAGCTGTATTTGATCCAAGGAGATTATTATCGTGAGACCGAAGAAACCTTTGATAAAGCTATAGAAGCCTACACTCGACTACTTGAACTTTACCCAGATGACACCTCCGGTCATCAAAATCTTGGTACCATCTATCATGATATAGAAGAATTGGACTTGGCCCTTGAATATTATGAGCGAAGTAGGGCGAACAAATCCGAATTCGTCGGCACCTACTTTTCCATTGCCGATGTCCACATGATGAAGGGACAATATGATAAGGCGGAAGAAGTTTTAAGATATTATTTGGAGAATGTATCCAATCATGCCTGGATCCATCAATATTTAGTCTTTAATTACATATGTCGAAGACAAATTCATATCGCTCAAGCCGAACTGGATATAGCCATTCCCTTGGCCCCGACACACCGGCGAAGTTTTTATCTGAAGGGTGTTTATCACACATTGACCGAATCCTATATCGAGGCAGAAAAAGAGTACCGGAAAACCACTGAAGATAAAGAGCCTGCAGGCCCGTATCTGGGACATCATGGACTGGCAAATTTGTACCTCGTTCAAGGGCGCCTCAGGGATTCGATAGCGCAGCTCAGGAGCATCATTTCGTTCTCTCAAAATCTCGGACTGCAATGGGTGGAATCCCAGGCCCGTTCGATATTGGGCTATCGTCTGATGGCATCAGGCCGTTACCAGGATGCTTTGAGAGAATTCAACAAAGCTTGGGATTTAGGTGCTCAGGCACAAAGACAGGATTTGCAGCGACTGGCATTGCATTACAAAGGACTGGCTTATTTGGGAATGAGATCCCGATCCAGAGCCCAGCGAACAGCCGACGAGCTGAAAACCGTTATCGAAGGTTGGGGTCATCAAAAAGAAATAAGGCGTTTTCATCATCTGATGGGCATGATCGAACTGGATAGAAAAAAATACCCTGCGGCGATCGAGCATCTTGAAACGGCATTGGCGCTTCTGTCATCTGAAAGTTCGGCGTGGACTGAGGGGCATATTCAAAATAACCATGCCCTTTACATGAATTCTCTTGCCTTGGCCTATTACCGTTCCGGGGATCTGGAAAAAGCCATCACATATTATGAAAAACTTACGATGTTAACCACCGGCCGGTTATATTTCGGGAGCATCCATGCCAAGAGCTTTTACATGCTCGGACGGATTTATCAGCGATTGGGAGATAATGCCAAAGCCGAAGAAAACTATAATAAATTCCTTGCCCTCTGGTTCAATGCGGATTCGAACATTTCCGAAGTCAGCGATGCCATAAGGCGTCTCTCCGGGCTCAACAGAAAGCCCTAAAACTAAAATAGGAGGTTTGACCATGTATGCACGTGTGACGTCAGCCCAGATAGATCCGAAAAATATCGAGAAGTTTACAAAAATATACACAGAGAGCGTTGTTCCATCTGCAAAAAAACAAAAGGGATTTGTCGGTATATCTTTAATGTTTAATCCCGATACGGGGGATGGTTTGTCCATAGGTTATTGGGAGAGCGAAGAGGATGCCATAGCCACGGAAAAGAGCCTTTTCTACCAGGAACAGGTGGCCAAGTTCATCCCTTTTTACGTCAAGCATCCCATCCGGGATGGTTATGAGGTGCTGGTTCAAGAAAAAAAATAATAAGCAAACATAACTTTCTTTTTTTTGTTGTTTTTATAAGATATAGACCTAAAAGGGATAATAAAATGAGGGAGGAATGAGTTATGTTTGCACGCACCACAACCATGCAACTCAAGATTGCTTTTATAGATGAAGCTTTGGAGGTTTATACGAACAGCATCGTTCCTGCCGCTCAAGCGCAAAAAGGATTGGTCGAGTTGAAATTACTTTTAGATCGCAGTTCTGGGAAAGCCATAGCGATCGCTATTTGGGAGTCCGAACAGAACGCAAAAGCCAATGAGGAAAACAATTATTACCAAGAACAGTTGATTAAACTGTTGAGCTTTTATGCCAATCCGCCTATCAAAGAGGGATTTGAGGTCTACTTCAAAGCTTAAGCTGAGCTTCGGTATCTATAGAACCTTTACAAGCTTGCCATTTATATCCTCTTGTGATATTCCATTAATCTCCTAACCTGAATTATTTATTAAAATGCAAACCAACTTAATACAATATTCAGAGAATTTAGGGAAAAAATCGGGAAAACCCAGCAAAGGAGGCTTTGTATGAAACGTTTATTTTATTTTACCGTGATATTTTTTATCGTGACGTCTTTTTTATGTGCTCAACTTCCGGGTATCAGCCAAAAAACAACCGGTATGGAAAAATATCCAGGTTATTTTGTGTTTTACTGGGATGCTGATACAGGAAAGGTTTGGTTGGAAATCGATAAATTCGACACCGAATTTTTGTATGTGAACTCATTGCCGGCAGGTGTCGGATCCAACGAAATCGGGCTCGACGGCCGCCAGCTCGGTGAAACCCACATCGTCAAATTCCACCGAGTCGGCCCCAAAGTTTTGATGATCCAGCCCAACTATTCATTTCGAGCACTCAGCGGAGATGCTGACGAGAAAAGAGCTGTCGAAGAAGCCTTTGCCAAATCTGTGATTTGGGGATTTAAGGTTGAGGCGGAAAGTGACGGCAAAGTGCTCGTGGACGCAACGTCTTTTTTCATGCAGGATGCTCACTGGATTGCCCGGCGACTCCAACGGGCTAACCAGGGAAATTTCAGGGTAGACCTCACGCGATCGGCAATCCATTTGCCCCGGACAAAAAACTTCCCCAACAACACAGAGGTCGATGCGATTATAACTTTTACCAGCCAAAATCCCGGGATGATGCTCTACAAGGTTGTCCCCGATCTCGGCGCTATCACCGTCCGTCAACACCATTCTCTGATAAAGCTTCCCGACGATAATTACGCGCCCCGTGTTTATGATCCCCGGTCCAATTTCGGGAGCATGAGTTACATGGATTTTTCCGCACCGATCGATCGATCCATAATAAAAAGATTTATCCCCCGCCACAGGTTGGCAAAAAAAGACCCAAATGCAGAGGTGAGCGATCCTGTAGAACCGATCGTTTATTATGTCGATCCTGGCGTGCCTGAGCCCATCCGAACCGCCTTGATAGAGGGTGCCGGTTGGTGGAACGAGGCTTTCGAAGCCATCGGTTACAGGAATGCTTTTCAGGTCAAGGTACTTCCCGAAGGGGCAGACCCGATGGATGTGCGGTACAACATGATCAACTGGGTGCACCGTTCCACGCGAGGCTGGTCCTATGGAGGGGGTGTTCGAGATCCACGAACAGGTGAGATTATCAAGGGACATGTGGCCCTGGGATCTCAGCGTCTGCGGCAGGATTTTCTGATCGCCCAGGGATTGGTGGCTGATTATCAAGAAGGCAAGGAAGCGACCAAGGACATGGTGGAGCTGGCATTGGCACGTATCCGCCAGCTCTCCTGTCATGAGGTCGGCCATACTCTCGGTTTGGGCCACAACTATGCCTCCAGCGTCAATGACAGGGCTTCTGTGATGGATTATCCCCATCCGTTGATAAAGATCGAACAGGATGGAACCCTTAATCTGTCCGATGCTTATGCCACAGGCGTGGGCGAGTGGGACAAGGTCTCGATCGCTTACGGATACCAGCATTTTCCTGATGGCGTGGACGAAGAAAAGGAACTAAAGGCCATTCTCGAAAATGCTTTCTCCAGCGGGTTGTATTACCTTGCCAGTCAGGATGCAGGACCGTCCAGTGCGCATCCCTTGGCTGCCACTTGGGACAACGGCAAACACCCTGTTGACGAGCTTGAACGGGTGATGAAGATCCGTGCCATTGCCCTTGATGGATTTTCAGAAAACAAGATTCCGATGTGGGCCCCGATGGCCACGCTGGAAGATGTGCTGGTCCCTGTGTATCTTTTTCACCGGTACCAGGTCGAGGCTGCCGCCAGTTGTCTGGGTGGACTTTACTACAATCATACTTTGCGAGGGGATGTGCAGAAGGATCCGGAAATCGTCGAGCCGGAAGAGCAACAACGGGCTTTAGAAGCGCTCCTCCAGACCATCTATCCGATGAATTTGGCCATCGACGAAAAAATACTGAACATCATCCCACCGCGGCCCCCAGGATACAGGCCGACACGGGAGCTTTTCCCGAGGCATACAGGATCGACATTCGATGCTTTGGGAGCAGCCGAGGTGGCTGCTAATTTGACCATCCGGTTGATTCTTCACCCGGAGAGGGCCGCCCGGATGGTGGATTATCATTCAAGAGATAAAAAATATCCCGGATTCGGAGATGTCCTGGATCAAGTGATCATGTTTACCTGGAAGTCTCCGTATAAATCGGAAAAATTTACGGAGATTCAACGGGTGGTGAACAACGTGCTTCTGTACAATATGATGAGTCTGGTCGCCGATGAGGACAATGCCTCACAGGTACGGGCTTTGGCTTTCCTGAAGCTCGAGGAGCTTAAAAACTGGCTGAAATGGCAAATGAACACAGTTAAAAATGGGAAATATTTAGTCAAAGATTCCGATCAAAGGGCTCATTTTCTGTATGCGATCGGAAAGATCGAATTATTTCAAAAAGACCCCTCGAAAATCACT
>DAOVBT010000343.1 GCA_030670375.1 Candidatus Aminicenantota bacterium
CTCCTTCATAGATAGCCATCGGATAAAACGTCCCGTACAGTTCTTTGGTGTAGAAGGCAAAAAGCACGACAGATACGACCGGAAAAGCCAGAAACGCCAATATTTTCCACTTGGCTTTGTGATTTTTTATAAGGAAATAGAGCGAGACAAAAAGCAAAGGCCACATAATCATGTTGTACTTGAGGCCAAACCACGGAAATAGGGCGAGGAGAAAACCGAGAAAAAAAATGGTTGCCAAGGACATTTTTTTTGCCGAACGGACTTTTCGAAAAACGAACAAAGAAAAAAGGGCGATGGGCACTTCGGGATAGAGATGAATGGCATAAAAAAGAATAGGGACGGAAAAGGAATACAGGAACCAAAGCAGAAGAGGGACTTTTTCGTTTTTCCAGAACTCTCTCGCAAAAAGATAGATCTGAAGACCCAACAAAACAGCCCAAATCGACAAGCTTACCTTTATAATATATATAAGCGTTCGTCCTTGGAATTGTTGGCTCAACCAGTAATAAGGAAGTGTCAAGACAGAAACACCGGGTTGATTGATCGGCCACACATAATCTGTGCCTTTTTTGCCGAATCTTGCGTAGGCCTGCAGTCTCAGCTTGGGATAGAGTTCTTTCGGGTAAAAGTGGAAGTAATCAAAATCCGTGTAATTTTTGGCCAGGTTGATATCGCCATCCTGATACAGGCTGTGTGTCGTCATAAGATAATAGGGTTCATCCCCAGAGTATGCCAATCCCTTGGAGACATAACACAGAGCACACAGATGATAGACTAGGAAGGAGACAAGGAAAAGGATAAGAAGTTTCTTTTTGCGGGAAAGCTGACTGAAACGGCAGAGTCTCCTCTCCCAAAAATTTTGGAATCTTTCTCGCCGGGACCACTGGACCAGCTTGATCAAAAGGAATCCGGCGATCATGGAAACCAGGAGGAGATTCAGACGGGCCTTTAGATCGTCCGATGTCAGGTAGAAGCACAAAAGAAATGGAGTGAGAAGAGAAAAACCAAAAGGAAGGAAGGCAAAGAAATTTTCCCACAAAAGAGAGGGCGACTCCTCAGAAAAATATTTTCCTTCAACCTTGGCGATCCCTCGCCAAGTGCCAATGAGAAGAACAAGGCTGCTCAAAAAAAACGGGGAAAATAGGAGAAGAGCAGGCCTGAGGGAATGCGCTGCGATGGTAAAAGAGGAAGCATCTTTGTAAATGGTGATAAATAATGCCAGGCCAACAGCTATCAAGGGAAACGTTATGATGAGGGTTACAATCTGAACCCTTTTCATTTCATCCCCTCTTGTATTTCAACCACAATTCCCCCCAGTCGGTCTTTTCAAACGCCTTGATCCTATGGCGTCCCACCGTGGGATACCACATCCAATCGTGGTAGACATTGCTGGCAAACGGAGCCCAGACTACAAGGGGAGAACGGAGAAGGACCCTTTCGAGAAACCTCAAAAATCCTACGCGCAACATCTGATCGCCCCAAATGACCAGGCTTTTTCGTGTTTTGAAATGAAGATTGATCGCCGAGATATCGTCACCGATTATCTCTATTTCTTGAGGATCACCGATGCCCAGCTCCCGCTCATGGCACATCCGGATATACGGGATGGACATCGGGTCGAAACCCATGATTTTGGCCGCCACAGAATCAACGGCCACAGAATCGCCGCTGGCCAAAAGGATGTTTCCGATGCGAGGTTTCATGGTTCGAGGGCCTGCGCCATCCCCACAAACCGTTCCATCCATGACACAAAAAATGCCAGGATGGATTTCCTTCTGCATGATCATAAGGTCGACAAGGATTTCATGGATGTACTTATGGGCGTAATGCCTGACTTCTTTTAAAAGCCCGCCGAAGGCATTTTTGATCGCTCCGGTTGTCACAGAATGGCCGTGGGTTTTTACCGTAGGAAGATGAATGACGTTTTTCCCGACAAACATTTTGGGTATAACGAATCCTTCCGGGAAGACTTCATTCATCTTCAGTAACTTCCGTTTGAAATCATAGGTTATCCACTCAACATCTGTAAGCGGAAAAAAGGGCAATCCGTATTTCTCGAGTACAGGGGTCCACAGGTTATTTTTGGCTCCCTTGACAGGATGAGTAACGACAGTCTTATTTTCAACCGGAAACAGGCGTTCCTTTTGGTAGCCCTTTTGGAGGAGGGTTCGAACGACTCCCTCCACTTGCCATGGCTGGCTGGAACAGGATGGGAAATATTTCGTCCAGGAAAGGTTTAATTTGATCAGAGTGTCTTTTTCCTTGGATATAAATCCCTCGAGCTCACTCAAATGCAATAGTTGTTCGTAATCATGCAAGACAGTCTCTGGAGTGGTTTTTAAAACAACAACTTTTGATGACATGGCTCTGTTTTCCTTAAATATACAGGATCAGCATGGCTGTGGCGATCCAGAGAAACAGATCGACAAGCAGCGGTTTATCTTTGATGATCAAAGCCTCAGGACTCCCCCCTTCATCCTTCTGATGGACGAGGTAAAGATAGCGGAAGATCCCGTAAAGCACGAACGGGACTGTGAACAGCAGATTTGTTGTCCCGAACTTTGCAATCGTCTCGCTGGACACAGTGTATAGACAATAAGAAATCACTGTGGAGGCTGTTACGACGGCGATCATCTGATCGAGCAACAGAGGCGTGTATTCTTTCAGGATGGGGCGGTGGGCCTCCGCACCTTCATCCAGCAGGAGCAGTTCATGGCGCCGTTTACTCAAGGCCAAAAACAGGGCAATCAAAATGGTGCATATAAATAACCAGGGGGAGAGCTGAACCCCGATGGCCAAACCCCCGGCAATAACCCGAATCAAATACCCTGTAGCAACCAGGAAAACATCGATGATGACAACATGTTTGAGCCAGCTCGAATAGGCTATCTGGAGAATAAAGTATACCAGCAGCGCAATAAAAAAATGGATATCAAGAAAGTAGGCTCCAACTAAACCCAACAGAACAAGAAGGATACAGGCAAAAAAGGCATGAGTCGTTTTTAATCTCCCAGAGGCCAATGGTCTTTTGGATTTGACAGGGTGGAGTTTATCCTCTTCCTAATCTTGGATGTCATTCAGAATATAAGCCGCACCAGAAAGAATACAAAACAGGACAAAGGCAAACATGGTTTTGACAAGAAGCGGTAAATTGAACACATTCTGGGAGAATATCAAGGGGGCGAAAACAAAAAAGTTCTTGATCCACTGTTGAACCCGCAGACTCCTCACGACTTCTAGAATTTTCATTTCACTCATTTTATTTGTTTTTTGCTTTCGATTCAAATCTTCCAGCCCCCTGATACGACGAGATTCGTTCCGGTTATATAACGGGCTTGGTCTGAAACCAAAAACAAAACAGCGCTGGACACATCATCAAACGTGCCCAGGCGGCCAACAGGGATAT
>DAOVBT010000371.1 GCA_030670375.1 Candidatus Aminicenantota bacterium
AAACCAACAGGGATCTGACACGTTTTTTCACATCCATTCGATACAGTGATTTCTCCCAGACATTTAAAGACGTCAGGCTAGGACCTTCCTTTGACGGGATGAGAAAAGCTTTCACTGAGGTCATGAATGTGTTCCGGAAAACAAGAACAGAAAAAGAAGAACATTACCGGTATTTGCAGACCATTGTCCAACATATCGGGATCGGATTGATCGCTTATCAACCCAACGGAGATGTCGAATTAATCAACACAGCCGCCAAGCGTCTTCTCGGAATCCCTTCTTTAAAAAACATCCAGTCTCTCGAAACATTCAGCAAGCCTCTTGTGGACACGCTTTTCAAGATAAAACCCACAGGACGTGCCTTAATCAAGGTTGAAGACCAAAACGAGTTGCTTCATCTAGTCTTGTATGCCACAGGATTCAAATTGAGAGGACAAATTTTTTCTCTTGTGTCCATCCAAAACATTCACAGCGAATTGGAGGAGAGAGAGATCGAAGCCTGGCAGAAACTCATCCGTGTAATCACGCATGAAATCATGAATTCCATCACTCCCATATCCTCGTTAGCCTCGACTATCAATGAAATGATCAAGGAGAGCTACCAAATCCCCACAACCAAAGAAAAAATCGATTCCGAGTCATTGACAGATATTCATGAAGCTGCCAAGACCATCCAAAAAAGAAGTCAAGGTTTGCTTCATTTTGTCGATGCCTACAGGAACCTGACCCTGATCCAAAAACCCACTTTTCAGTTATTTCCTGTCAAAGAACTTTTCTCACGAGTCGAAAAACTCATGCAAGCTAATATCAAAGAAAAGTCCATTCGTCTCCGGCTAAACGTCGATCCTAAAACGTTAGAACTCACAGCAGATCCTGAACTCATCGAACAGGTCTTGATCAATCTTCTCTTGAACGCACTCCAATCGGTCACGGGACAGAAAAAAGCGAAGATCGACTTGATCGCTCATCTTGATGGGAGGGGAAGAATTCTCATCCAGGTCAAAGACAACGGCCCTGGGATTGAAGATGAAAATCTCGAAAAGATCTTCATCCCGTTTTTTTCGACCAAAGAGGGCGGATCAGGAATCGGTCTCAGCCTGTCCCGGCAGATAATGCGGCTTCACCGTGGCTCCATCACCGTTCATTCCGAACCGAAAAAGCAGACAATATTCACCCTAAGATTCTAACCTGGAATATTCATAAATCCTGCCGACACCAATATTAAAGGTTAACCTTTACAGTTCAAATTCATCTAAATAGCGGGGAATTGTAACTTTCCACTTTTTTTTCCTGCGGATCAAGTCGGAAAGACTGTGGGAAGATTCTTTTTCCCCATGGTTAAGAAAAAGACGGGCCGGCGGAGATCGGAACGCATCCAGCCATCTGAAGAGATCCTGTTGCCCTGCATGGGCAGAAAATCCTTGTATCTGTTCGATGTTGGCTCTCACAGGATAACTCTTCCCGTGAATGCGCACCTCGGATCTTCCATCCAGAATTTGCCGGCCCAGCGTCCCGCGCGCTTGGTAACCCACAAAAAGAACTGTAGACTCGGGACGGGAGATGTTGTGAACCAGGTGATGTTTGATACGGCCCCCTGTACACATTCCTGAGCCTGCCATAATAATAGTGGAACCTCTTATGGAATTGATGGATTTTGATTCGACCGTTGTTCGGGTCAGTCTCAATCCAGGGAATCCAAAAGGTTTTTTCCCTTCTTTCAAGAGTTTCAAAACATCTTTATCCAAGAAGTCTTGGTATTGCACAAAAACTTCCGTTACATCCAAGGCCATCGGACTATCGAGGAAGGTCATCAAATAAGGAATCCTATTCTGCCTGCTCAATCGACCCAAATGGAACAGCAATTCCTGGGCCCGTTCGATGGCAAAGGTCGGAATCACGACATTCCCTCCTCTTTCTACCGTTTCATTGATGATTTTGCATAATCGTCTATCCACATCTTCTGGGTCTTCGTGGTCGCGATTGCCGTAGGTGGTCTCCATAACGATGTAATCCGCATGATCGAACACAGCCGGATCTTTCATCAGAGGCCGATTCCATTGGCCGATATCCCCTGAAAACAGCACTGTTTCTTGTCGACCCTTTTCTCGCACGACAACCTCAATTATGGCAGCTCCAAGGATATGTCCGGCATCATGGAAGCGCACCTCCCACTGGTCTTTGAGCTGGATGGATTTATTGTAAGGGACACCCTGAGCTAAGGGCAAAGCACGCTCAGCATCCTTCACGGTGTACAGCGGGATTTCCGGATAAGGCCCTTTTCGTCCTTCCCTTTTGTGCCGTTTTTTCTTGTAGGATGCATCTTCTTCATGGATACGTGCTGAATCCAGCAAAACAATCGGCAGCATAGCTTCTGACGGAGATGTGAGCAATATCGGACCCGAAAATCCTTCCCGGACAAATTTTGGGATGAGTCCGCAGTGATCAAGATGGACATGTGTCAACAAAAGCATATCGATGGAATCGGGAGCAACAGGAAAAGGATCCCAGTTCCTCGCCAAATATTCCCTCTCCTGATAAAGTCCACAATCCACGAGCACGCGAGCCGTTTCTGTTTCAAGGAGAGAGCAGGACCCCGTCACTTGTTGATTGGCACCGAGGAATTGTATTTTCATCTACTTGACACCTGAAAAAGCGAGTTGAGCAATATACCCGGCAATCGGTGGGAAGAAAAAGGTACAGGCCAAGCGAACAAAGGTGAATTTCCAACCCAATATCCCGATCTCCATAGGCAATCTCGCCACGGCCCATAACGACCAGGCAGTCAGGAATGCGACCAAAGTTCCCACTCCTGCACCCGCTTTGAGTAGCCCGGCAACGACAGGCAGACTGACATAGGGTCCACCAGGTGTCACACCGCCAGCCAGCGTCCCGATGAGTATCCCTTTTAGACCCGACTCCTCCCCTATCCACTTCGATAGCAGCTCTTGCGGCAAAAGAACTTGAATCATCCCGGCCACGATAAAAGCGAACAGCAAAAGAGGAATGATCTCCACGATCATCTTCAAGCCAGAATTAATTCCTTGGATGTGTTGCCCTTCTCCTCTTGAATAACCGATCGCCAGAAGAACAGTGGCCAATATAGCCATAATGATGGTTGGAATCAGCATATTCCAATTTCTCCTTTTTTTTGTCACTTCTTAACTCGTCAATGACTTGTC
>DAOVBT010000001.1 GCA_030670375.1 Candidatus Aminicenantota bacterium
GCTTCACCTGCAGGAGTGCCTTCTTCTGCAGGCTGGAAGATGAACTTGATATTCCCGTTGATTTTTTCTTTGAGAGCACTCATAATCTTGGCCGTTCCCAGGGCTATGGCAACGTGAATGTCATGGCCGCATGCATGCATGACACCAGGATTGAGAGATTTGAATGACAAATCGGTCAGTTCCTGGATTGGGAGGGCATCCATATCTGCCCTCAAACCAATGGTCATTCCTTGCTCCGCTCCTCGCAACAATCCCGTCACACCTGTTTTGGCTATGCCGGATTTGACTTCGAGACCGAAAGAGAGGAGCCTTGAAGCAATCAGGTTGGCAGTCTCGAATTCTCGATTTCCCAATTCCGGATTCATGTGGAGAAAACGTCTTGTGCGGATGATTTCGGCCTTGTGTCTTTGAATTTCTTGATCGATCAAACGGGCTGTTTTGGAATCGACTCCCATTCCCATCAGAAAGAGCGTGAGAATATTAATCAGAATGGCAAGGAATCTAACCACACAATTTTTACTCATGGATTTATCTTAGGTTTGCCGTTTTGGAATGTCAACAATCCATATCAGATGGTGATATTTTCTTGATAAGTGCCGTAGACCTCCCTGAGGCAAGACGCCATTTCTTCCAGGGTTGCCAATGATCTGACTGCTTCCAAGATCGGAGGAAAGACATTTCGCCCTTCCTGGGCGGCCAGTTTGAGAGAGTGAAGGTGTCGTTTGACTCGATTTTCCGACCTTTCTGCTTTCACGCGTTTTAATCTTTCCACCTGGTTTTTTTCCACCTCTTCGGGAGGAGAATAGAGATTGAAATCAATCTTTTCCTTTGCGTCTGTGAATGCATTAAGCGAAACGATGATCTGTTTTTTTTCTTCGACCTGTTTTTGATAGCGATAAGCGCTTTCCTGGATTTCTTTTTGCACAAAGCCGGTTTCAATGGCTCGTCCCATCCCTCCCAAGTCTTCGATTTTCTGCAAGTATTCGAGGACTTTTTCTTCGATCTGGTTGGTCAGAGTTTCCAGAAAATAGGCCCCCCCAAGAGGATCCACACAATCGGCCACACCGCTTTCAAAAGCGATGATCTGTTGCGTGCGCAGGGCAATCTGAGCGGATGTTTCGCTGGGCAGGGCCAGAGCTTCATCCCTGGAATTGGTATGGAGAGATTGTGTGCCGCCGAGAACAGCAGCCAAGGCTTGAAGAGCTACGCGGACGACGTTGTTTTCGGGTTCCTGGGCGACTAAGGTTACCCCACTTGTCTGTGTGTGGAATCGGAATCGCCAAGATACAGGATCCTTAGCCTTAAAGGATGTCTTCACAATTCTGGCCCATATTCTCCGGGCTGCACGGAACTTAGCGATTTCTTCCAAAAAGTTGTTGTGGGCGGCGAGGAAAAAGGAAAGACGAGGAGCGATATCATCGATGTCCAGTCCGGCCTGTGTGGCAACCTTGATGTATTCGATGGCATCGGCAAATGTGAATGCCAACTCCTGGACTGCAGTAGATCCTGCCTCACGGATGTGATAACCGCTGATGCTCATGGTGTTCCATTGGGGAACATTTGTGCGACAAAAACTCAGGGTGTCCGTGATGATCTTGAGCGATGGTTTCGGGGGATAAATGTACGTCCCCCGAGCGATGTATTCTTTGAGAATGTCGTTCTGGATGGTCCCCCTGAGTTTTTCCCAGGCTATCCCTCTCGCTTCAGCCGTAGCCAAGTACATCGCAAGGATAATGGTAGCGGTTGCATTTATCGTCATCGATACGCTGACTTTATCCAGAGGAATATTTGAAAACAGAGCTTCCATATCCCTCAACGAGTCGATGGCAACGCCGACCTTTCCGACCTCTCCATATGCTTGAGGGTGATCAGAATCAAGCCCGATCTGGGTAGGCAGGTCGAAGGCTACACTCAGTCCTGTTTGCCCTTGGGAGAGGAGAAAACGATATCTCTTATTGGATTCTTCAGCAGTTGCGAACCCGGCATACTGGCGCATGGTCCACAGCTTTCCTCGATACATGCTGGGATATGGTCCTCGCGTGAACGGATATTCTCCCGGGTGACCAAGGGATTCTTCAGGATTAAAATCAGAAAGGTCTTTATCGGTGTAGACATTCCTGACCTCGATTTGAGAGGAGGTCAGGTACTTTTTTTTTCTCTCCTTATTCATTTCCGCAACTTGGAGAGGTCCGACTATGGTCCTGAGATGAATTTTGCGAACGGCTGGGTTCCTGCATAACTTCCTTTACTTCCCAGCTCGTCCTCGATTTCGAGGAGCCGGTTGTATTTGGCCACCCTTTCGCTACGGGAAAGGGAGCCTGTCTTTATTTGCCCCGCATTCGAACCGACACTCAAATCAGCGATGAACGTGTCTTCTGTTTCTCCTGAACGGTGGGATATGACGGCCGTGTAACCGTTCTCATGGGCATAAGAGATGGTGTCCATCGTCTCGGTCAAGGTTCCGATTTGATTCAATTTGATTAAAATCGAATTTCCTATGCCGTTTGCGATCCCCTTTTTAAATCTATCCAAGTTTGTGACGAATATATCGTCTCCGACAAGCTGGATCTTTTCACCCAGTTCGTCTGTCATGATTTTCCACCCATCCCAGTCATCTTCGTCGAACCCATCCTCAATACTGATGATCGGATACTTATCCACCAAGGTTTTATAGAAATCGATCATTTGGTCGATAGTTTTTTCGGAACCATCGGATTTTTTAAAAACATACTTGCCGTCGATGTAAAACTCGGATGCCGCCACATCTAGGGCAAGATACACCTCTTTTCCAGGTGCATATCCGGCGTTTTGAATGCTTTGCAAAATGAGTTCTAACGCCTCTTCATTAGATCCGAGATTGGGTGCGAATCCGCCCTCATCCCCGACGGATGTGTTATATCCTTTTGTTTTAAGGGTTTTTTTCAAATGATGGAACACTTCTGCTCCGGCCCTTATGGCTTCTGAATAGCTGGGAAGTCCCGCCGGTGCGATCATGAACTCCTGGATATCCACGTTGTTGTCCGCATGAGAACCCCCGTTGAGGATGTTGATGAGCGGGACCGGGAGGATGTATTCTTCTCTTTTTCCTAAGTAGGCATACAGCGGAAGACCTGAGGCTAGCGCTGCAGCCTGT
The DNA here is from genome assembly GCA_030670375.1 of Candidatus Aminicenantota bacterium. Classification (GTDB taxonomy): domain Bacteria; phylum Acidobacteriota; class Aminicenantia; order Aminicenantales; family Aminicenantaceae. The sequence goes on from DAOVBT010000001.1 coordinate 3,134, forward strand.
GCGGCGCTCATCGAGACGGATAGGATAGCATTGGCTCCTAATTTGCTCTTGTTGGGCGTTCCGTCCAGGAGGATGAGTCGCTCGTCAAGAGTTTTCTGGTCGAGCGCATCCATCCCGATGATTTCTGGAGCGATAACTTCCTTTACATTGGATATCGCCTTCAATACTCCCTTTCCCAGATACCGGTTGGACTCTCCATCCCTCATTTCAAGGGCTTCGTGTTTTCCCGTGGATGCTCCGGAGGGAACCGAACTTATTCCTTTCACTTGAGAAGAAACATAAACCCAAGTCCTTAGCGTCGGATTGCCCCGCGAGTCTAGGATTTCATTGACTTTGACTTCTGTGATTGTGGTTTTCGACATTTTTAGACCTAATCGACTATATATAGAATGTTATCCTTAGAACAGTTTGTATCTTCGATGAAGAGGAGATTACTTCTCTACGGGAACTTCTTCCTTAGCAACATCTTCGGGCTTTTTAGAGAGTTCTTTCTTTTTTTTGTCGACGAATTCTTTTATGGCATCGATTCCTTCGGTGGTTTTTTCCTTGACGACTTTGATCCCTTTTTCTGCTTCTTTGGCTATTCTGTCATAACTTTCCTTCGCTTTTTCCCCGGTTTTCACAGCGGATTCCTGGACTTTTTTCCGAGTATCGGCTCCACTTGCCGGTGCAAACAGAACTCCCAAGATAAAGCCAGTGGCTGTCCCGATGAGAAAGGAGAGGGTGACTTCAAGAGCACTAGAACCTTTATCTGACATTTTTTTCCTCCTTAAATTTTTTCGCTTGCCGCCAGCCTAAACGCATCAACGGAAATAAAAACGGCCAGTACTTTGAGCTCGGTCTCAAGATTTTCATTGCCACAAACCAGGCGATTTCTGAAACGCTCACGGCTGTCTTTTTTGAGGCTTGAACCAGCTCGCCCACATCCTCAATTCTTGACTGGAGAATCCGGCCCGTCTCCCTTGTCTCTCCGACCAGCGCCTTGACCTCGATTAGGGTTTCTTCTGCTTCACGTGCTGTTTTACGGAGTTGTCTCAGCAAGTTGACCAGGAATGTGACAGCGACGACCACAGCAATCGTGATTACGAGCAGTAAAAATTGGTTGAGAGTCAGCGGCATCGTATTACATAGATAAAATAAAAACTTGGTTTTGTCAAATTGAACTGAATTATTTCCAGAGGATTTTTTGCAAGTGTTCCAGATCGAATTCTTCTGCGATTTTCTCCAGGGTGTGGGCGAGTTCGTCTTCACTCTTATTTTGGATGGCTTGTTCCCATTTTTCCAGAGAGGAGGTCGGGATGAACACATGGTCTTTTTTTGCCAGACGGTTTATTCCCCGAAGTGCCTGCCAGTGTGTGATCATCAAGAGGGCCAAGACACCGAAAAAAACATTTGGCCCTGGAAGCAAGGCAGCAAGGCCACTGATCGGAAGAAGAATGGACTCTCCGACGAGGAGAAGGATATGTTTGGTTCTCTGCCTTTGGAGGAAAAAGAAGAAGCGAACCTTTATGCGTTGCTCCGTGCAGCATCCAGAATACAAAATCTCGACCTGATTTCCTTTTGCCTGTAAAATCTGCTCAAAGGCCTGTTCTTGCACAAGGATTTTTCTGGGCAATAACATGAGCTTTTGTCTGGCTTTTTCCCAGATTTCTTTCCAGCGGGAAAATTTAATTTGGATTTGGTGAAAGGGTTTAGCAGAAAAATACCTGTATTTTTCGCGGTAATCCTTAACAAAAAAGAAACGCATTTTCCCTATTTTACCAATTCGGCACAAAGAAACAAGCACTACCGCAAGCATCGGAGAAAGCCTCGCTAGCGGCGTTGGTTGAGGAGGTAGATGAAAAAAGGAGCGCCGACAGCAGCCGTTATGATGCCGATCGGAAGTTCCGATCCTGATAGGATGGTTCTTGCCAGCAAGTCGCAGAACATCAGAAAAACCCCTCCCATGATGGAGGAGGAAAAAAAGAGATATCTGTGATCGGGGCCGATAAGAAGGCGGACCCAATGGGGAATGATCAAGCCGACAAATCCGACAATACCGCTTACCGAGACTGATGAAGATGCCAGCAATGTGGAAACGACCAAAAAGATTTTTCGTGTCCGGCTGACAGAACAGCCGAGGGATTGGGCGATTTCGTCTCCCATGACAAGAAGGTTCATATCCTTGGCTAGCCACTGGGAGATAAAAAAACAGAAGATGAATGTGGGAAAGATGACCCGGAAATGATTCCAGTCAGCCAAATGAAAACTTCCCAGGAGCCAAAACACGGCCTGTTCGAAGGATTCGGATTTAAAAAAGATCAAAAATGAGGTTAAAGACGAAGCCAGGGCTCCGGCTGCAATTCCTGTCAGGAGCAAGGTTTCCACCTTGAAAGTACCCTTTCTCTGGGAAAGGATATACACCAGGGAAACGATGGAAAGTCCGGAACCAAAGGCAAAAACATTCTGCATGGAGAATCCCCAAAAACTCATGTTCACCCCGAGGATGAGGGCTAGGACAGCACCAAAAGAGGCTCCCGATGAGACGCCGACTACAAACGGACCAGCCATAGGGTTTTGAAAGTATCCTTGCAGAATGGCCCCAGAGAGAGAGAGGCATGCGCCTACCAAAAAAGAAAGGAGGGCACGGGAAAATCGCAGGTGGATGAAAATCTGGGCATTTGTCTGGTCGCTGTGAACCAGAAAATTCCAAAGGTCGATGAAGCTCGTTTTGACAGAACCTTTCACCAAAGACACATAAAGCCCTGCGGCCAGCAGAAATAGCAAAATCGAGAGGAGTCGAATCCTTTTTTTCTGCGGAGTCATTGGCCATCCTTAAAAAAAGAGGGATGCAGGATGCGGGCGAGCTGGTCGAAAGCCTGGAATAATCTGGGCCCCGGCCGGGTGATCAAATCTTCGTTTAAAAAATAGATGTTTCCCTTTTGTACTGCCTTGATGCTCTCTAGGTGGGCTTCCTTTGTGAACCATGTTTTAACTTCACAAAAATCGGAGTCTGACTTGCTTATGACAACGATGTATTCAGGATTTTGGTGGATGAGTTCCTCTCGATTGTAGCTGAACCAGGCTCTAGGAATTTCACCTGCAGCATTGACTCCTTTTGCCTTCAGGATGAGATCATTCATAAAGCTTTTTTTTCCGCAAGTCCAAAGGCCTTTCCCATAAAGGTCGATGAAAACCTTTGGCCTATTGTTCACGTTTTTTAAGGAAGTTTCTATCCTCTTGAGATTCTCACGCAAAGGGGCGACGAGACTTTCTGCGGCTTTTTCTTTTCGTGTGATTTGGCCTATCCTATGGATGAGAACAAAAACGGATTCCAGGGTTGTCCCTTCTTCCAGGACAAAAACGGGCAACTCAAGGTCTTTGAGCCGCCGGACCAGCCTCAATGGATTGCCCCTGAAGGCAATGATAAGGTCCGGTCGAAGATCGATGATTTTTTCCAAGTCCGGGTCGACCATTCCTCCGACACGATTTTTTGTTTGTGCCTGTTTCGGATAGTTGCAGTAGCGGGTCACACCGATGATTTTTTTTTCCAGACCTAAGGCAAACAGAATCTCCGTAACATTCGGAGTCAGGGAAATGATTCTCTGGGGTGGACTTCCGAGGACATGCGTGTAGCCCAGGTCATCCTTGATGGTCAGGTTTTGGCCACCTGGAGAGGTGAGATTGAGAAGGAACAGAAGACAGAGAGCCGAAGTTGTGCGTTTCATTTGAATTCTCACTCTTGTTTCTTAAATGTCAGGGAAATCTCAGGGAGGCCAGAGTGAAGATTTTTCCTCACGTCCACATCGGTATGGAAAACCTCTTGGATATTCTGCTTTGTGATAAGTTCGGAGGGAGGCCCCAGAGAATGGATTCCGCCGTTTTGGAGGAAGAGAAGCCTCTGGGAATACGGAACGGCTAGATTGATATTGTGCTCGGCGGTAAGAATGGTTTTGTTTTTTTCTTCCTGTAATCGTTTCAGGATTTGATAGATTTCCACCTGATAGTTGATATCAAGATGAGCGCTGGGCTCATCCAGGAACAGGAGTGGTGTGTCCTGTGCCAACGCCCGGGCGATGAAAACACGTTGTCTTTCTCCACCGCTGAGATGCGCGATTTTTTTGTTTTTTAGCCGCGTGGTTTCTGTAAGATCCATGATTTCTTCGATAATGCTTTTGTCTGCGGCCGTTATACAGGTGAATTTGCCTTGATGAACATATCTGCCCATCAAGATGATTTCCTCAACGGTAAACTCGAAAGAGACCTCGAACATTTGGGGGACATAAGCCATTTTTTGGGCTAATTCCCTGGGTTTATGTGCAGACATCTCTTTCCCGTCTAATAAGATCTTCCCGGAGATATCCATCAGCAGGCCTTGAATGGCTTTTATCATTGTGCTTTTTCCCGATCCATTCCGGCCCAGGACGGATAGAAACTCCCCTTTGTTCAAGGAGAAGGAAATATTTTTGATGATGTCTCCGTTCCCGTAGCCTGCGGTAAGATCCTGGATTTCAAGGATTGCCATGGTATAAAGAGTTTACGGATTTCTCCTCTTTACTTCAACCAAGTAGCCTAAATTATTTATAAAAAATGCCGATCCCTGTTTTCACTTTCCAATATAAAGTGCATAAATCCATAAATCACAAATAATGGGCATTTTTACCCTAAGCGCGGGTTGGCTCCAGGGCAAATTCTTGACTTTTAAGGGTGAGAAATCTAATATTTAGGATTGCCTCAGATTTTGGAAATAAATACAGAGGAACCGGTGAAGAAAGATTATAATTTTGACCGCATAGAGAAAAAGTGGCAGAAGACTTGGGAAGATCAAGAAGTGTTTGTCTTTTGTGAGGATCCGCAAAAAACGAAATACTATTGCCTGGAAATGTATCCTTATCCCTCGGGACGAATTCACATGGGGCAGGTCCGCAATTACGCCATCGGGGATGTGATAGCACGGTTCAAGATGATGAAAGGATTAAATGTTATACATCCCATCGGGTGGGATGCATTGGGCATGCCTGCGGAAAATGCTGCCATAACCCAAGGGATCCATCCGCAAAAGTGGACTCGCGGCAATATTTCCCACATGAAGAAACAGTTGAAAAGACTGGGGTTCAGCTATGATTGGTCTCGGGAAGTAAACACCTGTCTGCCGGAATACTACAGGTGGAATCAATGGATATTCCTCAAGATGCTGGAAAAAGGCCTGGCCTATCGGAAGAAAAGCTGGATCAATTGGTGTCCCTCATGCCAAACGGTATTGGCCAACGAGCAGGTGATCGGTGAAAAATGCTGGCGTTGCGATACGAATGTGATGCAGAAGGATATGGAACAGTGGTTTTTGCGGATCACGGATTATGCTGAAGAACTCCTCTCCGGACATGAAGCGCTGGAAAAATGGCCTGAACATGTTCTCCTGATGCAGAAAAATTGGATAGGAAAAAGCACGGGTGGTCATATCTCCTTCCCTATCGTCGGTTCTTCTGAGAGTATCGATATCTTTACGACCCGAGTGGATACGATTTTCGGCGCGACCTTTATGGCGTTATCTCCCGAACATCCTTTAACAATGGAATTGATCGCGGGCACTGCCCATGAGGATGAATTAAAAACGTGGATCGAAAAGAGTGCTGCCGAACAGAAGATGCGCATAGATCCAGAGGAGATGGAAAAACAGGGAATAGATACCGAAAAAAAGGCGATCAATCCCTTTACAGGTGAAGAAATTCCGGTTTGGGTGTCCAACTATGTTTTGATGGAATACGGAACAGGTGCGATCATGGCTGTTCCTGCCCACGACCAAAGAGATTTTGAATTTGCAAAGAAATATAACTTGCCTATCCGGGTTGTGATTGTACCGGAGAAAGAATCCCCCCCAGAAGAGCTGGAGGAGGCGTATGAAGGAAAGGGATTTGTGGTCGATTCCGAAATCTTTTCTGGCCTGTCCTCCTCAAAGGCATCTGAAAAAATGGTCCAGTATGCCGAGGAGAATGGATTTGGACGCAAAAGCACTCTGTACAGACTTCGGGATTGGGGAATATCTCGCCAGCGGTATTGGGGGACGCCCATCCCGATTATTTACTGCCCAACATGCGGAATCGTGGGTGTCCCGTATGAGGATCTTCCGGTTACTCTTCCTCCAGATGTCGAATTTACCGGAGAGGAGGGTTCACCGCTGGAGAACGCGGCAAGTTTTGTTCAGACCAAATGTCCAGAGTGTGGAGAGGCGGCCCGAAGAGAAACAGACACGATGGATACTTTTTTCGATTCTTCCTGGTATTACTTTCGGTATTGCTCCCCAGAGGAGGACAAACTTCCTTTCGATCCCCGGCCGGTCAATTACTGGCTTCCTGTGGACCTCTACATCGGTGGAGTGGAACATGCCATACTGCACCTGATTTATGCAAGATTTTTCTGCAAGTTTTTCAGAGACGATGGCCTGACAACCATAGATGAACCCTTTCCCCGACTCCTTGCCCAAGGGATGGTGACAAAAGACGGGGTAAAGATGTCCAAATCAAAAGGAAACGTTGTGGATCCCGACGACATGGTGAAGGACTATGGAGCTGATACGGTGAGACTTTACATCCTTTTCGCATCTCCTCCAGAAAAAGAATTTGCTTGGAATGAAAAGGGAATAGAGGGGTGTTACCGTTTTTTGAATCGCATTTGGTTCTTTTTCCAAGAGAACAAATCCCTTCTTTCGGGAGGTCTTCCATCAGGAGAATCCGATTATTCACCGGGGACAGACGAGATACACCCGTTGAGAATCAAAATGCACCAGACGATCCGAAAGGTTTCAGACGACATCGATAAAAGATATCATTTGAACACGGCGATAAGCTCGATAATGGAATTGTTTAACCTTATCAAGGCAGAAAGGGAAGGTCTCATACAGAGCGATGAAGGCAAGAGGCTTCTTAGGGAGGCTGTTGAAAAAATGATCCTGCTCCTGTCTCCGTTTGCACCGCACATCTGCGAAGAGCTGTGGGAACAAATAGGATACCAGACGCTTCTGGCGCATACTCCTTGGCCTTGCTATGAGCCGGAGTTGGCAAAAGAAGAGCGGGTGACGATTGTTGTGCAGATCAACGGGAAATTGAGGGATAGGTTCGAAGTCGAAAGAGATGCAGAGGAGGGAGAGCTGAAAGAAATAGCTCTAGGTTTGGATAAGATTCGCAATCTCATCGGCGATAAGGAAGTAAAAATGGTGATACACATTAAGAATAAGATAATCAATATCGTCATTTAGGTATGGAGGTTAAATGAAAAAAATAATCCTCCTTTTTTTGGTTTGTTCGTTATTTCTCCAGTGCGGCTACCATCTTCGAGGGACGGGGAGCTCTCTGCCCCCTCATATTAAGGTGCTCAATATCCCGATGTTTGCCAATCGGACAACCCGGTTTGAGCTGGATTTAAAACTGACACAAGGGGTGATCGACGAGATGATTGCTCGGGGAAAGGTGGAAATCACGGATGAAGCAGATAGCGCGGATGCTGTTCTAGTAGGAGAAATCCTCCGTTTCAATGCTAATCCTATCGGCTTTGGAGAAGACGCGACAGCCGACAGGTATAACATTTCGATCGTTGCCAAGGTGATCCTGAGGGATGTGGTTCAGAAAAAAGTGATTTACTCTAATCCATCCTTTGTTTACCAGGGAGAGTACGAAGTGCCGGAAGGTGTGGACTTTGAGTCGGTGGAAACAGAAGCGATTGACGAGATGGCTGTGAAATTTGCCCGAAGCCTTGTGGTAGCCATCTTAGAGGGATTTTAAAAGAGTGTACAGTTCTTTTTTGGGGAAGGAAATCGACGAAAAAGCCCTTCATCCTTGTTATTTTTTTTACGGGGAAGAACCGTTTCTTGCTGAAGAATTTATCCAAGAGCTGAAAAGAGCCTTGATTTCTCCCGAAGATCAGGATTACAACATCGAAAAATGCAATCTTGACGACCAGTCTTGGATGGAGATTATGGATCTTGCCCGCACCATCCCCTTCTTTTTTTCGTCCTGGCGGATCATCGCTGTGAGTCTTCCCGTTGGAAAGGGGGAGCGCCTTTCCTCTACAGAGGAAAAAATCCTAAAGGATTATTTTTCTTCACCTTCCGATCAAACGGCTCTTATTGTCATTTATCCTGGGAAACTTCGTAGGAGCGCTCCCATTTTCCGGTTGTTTTCTTCGTTTCCTTCCGCTCTCGTTCAGGTCAAGGAGCTCAAGCCGCTCAAAGGAAGGAATTTATTCTCATGGATGGACAAGAAGCTTTTATTATTGGGGAAAAGAGCGACCCAGGATGCCATGGCACGGCTGGCTGAGCTTACTGGCAATAATCTTGCCCGAGTGAATAACGAGTTAGAAAAAATTTCTACGTTCGTCGGAGAAAAAAAGATAATCGAATTGGATGATGTTAACGCGGTCTCGGGATGGATCAAGTCCTTTAATGAATGGGAGATCGTGGATAATCTGGAAAAGGCCGATTTTGAAAAGAGCCTGATTGTTTTGGATAATCTGTTCAGAAAAAGCATAAGGCCCGAGCTTATACTTGGCCTTACGGCCAAATTTTTTCGCGACATTTTTTTAGCCAAGCTCTGGCTAAAGGAGAAAGAAAAGGATAAAAAGGCCATTTTCAAAGAACTGCGTCCCCAAATACAGGAAAGATTTGGCAATTTTTATACCACCAAGTTCAGGAATTTCTTTTCCTTGGTAGATAGGATTCCGATGAGTGATCTGAATGATCTTCTTTCTGAACTCAAAGAGATCGATTTGAAGGTGAAGACGACAGATCTGAACCCCCAAACTTTACTGGAAGGATTCCTTTTTCATTACTGTCAGTCGAGAAAAGAGGCGGGAACTACTTCGAAGGAGAGGGATTAATCATTTCGACCTGGCGGCTCAGTCGGGATTTATACCGATCACCTGTTCTTTTATGGATCGTTCCTTTTTTAACGGATTTATCGATCGTGGAAAATGTATGCGGGAGGAGTTTTTCTGCTTCTTCACGATTTTTATTTGTGATGGCCGTCCTTATGGCTTTTATGCGTGTCCGCAGAAGAGACTTGTTTTTTCTGTTGATCAGGTTGCGGCGAAGGGATCTTCTCTCTTGCCGTATTGCCGACATGTGTTGAGCCATTTCTTTCTCCTGGAGTAAAAAAGTATGATAAGATATCTTAAGACTGAAGTCAACTAGGAATATGGGGTTATAAGCGCATCTGATGGAACAGAAAGAGCAAAACCGGAAGTTAATCAGGTCGACTCTTGCCGTGTCAGCCCCTACTCTTTTAAGTCGCATCTTTGGGCTTTTCCGAGATATGATCCAAGCCAATTACATGGGCACGGGAAGGGGAATGGATGCGTTCACGATTGCCTATACCATTCCCAATCTGTTGAGACGTTTAACGGGAGAGGGAGCGATGACGGCGGCGTTTATTCCTGTTTTTACCCAACAGAAAAGCGAGAAGTCGCGAGAAGAACTCTGGAAATTTGCCCATTATATCTTTTTCGATTTGACGCTGATCATGGCCCTGATCACTGTCCTGGGTATTTTGTTTGCTCCCGTTTTGGTTAAGTTGATCTCCATCGGATTCAAGGATGTTGCCGGAAAATGGGATTTGACCATCACACTGACCCGCTTCATGTTTCCGTATATTTTTTTGATCAGCTTAGCAGCGTTGGCAATGGCTATCCTGAATTCATTCCACAAATTTTTTGTGCCTGCTTTTACACCTGTTTTGTTTAATCTTTCGATCATCACTATTGCCGGGATTTTTGCCGGCAAGGCCAAAGAACCTTCCTATATTTTTGCAGCAGGAGTGGTGGTCGGAGGAATTTTCCAGTTGGCCTTTCAGCTGCCATTCCTCCGACGTCAAGGAATGCGATTTAAACCGATGCTCTCCTTCACCCATCCGGGTGTGCGCAAAGTGGGGAAACTGATCGTCCCGGGGATATTCGGAGCAGGCCTTTACCAGATCAATTATGCCATAAGTCGTATGATCGCTTCATTTCTCGAGGAAGGGAGTGTGTCCTCGCTTTATTATGCGGCAAGAGTGCAGGAGTTGACTCTCGGCTTGTTCACGATTGCCCTTTCCATCGCCCTTCTCCCCACTTTTTCTGATCAAGCTGCCAAACAGGATATAAACGGGATGAAAAAAACTCTTGTTTACTCGTTTAAGCTTGTCTTTTTGGTAACGTTGCCGGCCATGGTGGGTTTACTGCTTTTGAATCGTCCGATCATTCAAGTGCTTTTCCAGAGAGGCGAATTCAACGAGCAATCCACGGCGATGAGCGCATCCTGTTTGTTCTTTTTTGCCTTGGGGATTCCCTTTATATCCGGGGTGAGGATCATGGCTCCTGCTTTTTATTCCTTAAAGGACATAAAAACCCCCGTGATCGTGGCCTCTTTCATCATGGGATTGTATATCTTGCTTTCCATTCTGCTCATGAGTCCGCTTCGCGTGGGAGGCATCGCTTTAGCTTTATCCATTTCTTCTGTTTTTAATTTTCTTGCGCTGTTTTATCTTTTGGAGAGGAAAATAGGACATATCCATAAAAAAGGCATATTGATCTCTGCCTTAAAATCTGCCATTTCTGCAGCAGGGATGGGCGCTGTTGTGTGGTATTTTGTCAAACATTTTGGTTTTGACCAGATGGTCTTTATCCAGAAATTGGGGATTCTCGCTGCAGCTGTTTCCATCGGAATCGTGGTTTATCTGGTGCTTAATCTCCTGTTTAGTCATGAAGACCTGAAGAGCCTTAAAAATGTATTTTCCAGAGATGAAATACTGAAAAAGTAGGAGTTGATGTGATTATCGTTCTCCAAAGAGTCAAGGAAGCTTCGGTATCTGTCCAAGGCAACGTGTCGGGAAAGATCCAACAGGGCGTTTGTCTTTTGGTGGGCATTGAAAAAGGAGATACGGAGGAGGATGCGCAGCACCTGGCGCGCAAGATCGCGGAGTTGAGGATATTCCCTGATAAAGAAGGGAAAATGAACCTTTCCTTGTGTGATGTCCAGGGAGAAGTCTTGGCCGTCTCCCAATTCACGTTGGCGGGTTCTGTCAAGAAGGGGAGGAGGCCCAGTTTTGATAAGGCGGAGGAGCCATCTCGAGCAGAACCGCTTTTCCTCTATTTTGTGGATCAAATCAAAAAATTTGGATTGAAAGTCGAAACAGGAATTTTCGCAGCGTCGATGGACGTTTGCCTGATCAATGAAGGTCCTGTGACTTTTATCCTGCAGAAGAAAAATTCGATCAGCTGAACTTGACTTGACTGACCTCTTGAAGGGCCTGAAGAGCTGGCGTTCTTACAAAGGAGCTATCATCCTCGGAGAGTTTTGTAAGAAGGGCCAGAGCTTTTTTTCCTCCAATTTCACCCAGAACTATAGCCAAGATGCGACGCACTTCGATGTTGGGGTCATTTACCAAACTCTCGATATATTTCACGGAGGATGTATTCTTTCTCAAACCCAGTATCCGGAGGCATCCTGTTTTAACATACCAAGGAGTTTTGTGAAGTCGTTGATACAGGAGGTTAAGATTGAGGTCCTCCCTGTTTGAAAGCTCCGTGGCAATGATTTTTCTGATGTCTTCGCTCGGGTCATCGAGGGCTTGAATCAAAACCTCGCAGACCCAAGGCTCTTTGGAGATTAGCAATCGTGTGATGATTTTTAATCGTGTTTGTCTATCCTTGGTTTCCTGAATATTTTTCAGGGCAGTCTCCATCGAGGTTTTTTTTCGGGATTTTTTCGGGGTAGGCTTTGGTGATGGTTTCTCAGCTTCAGGGAATAATAACCCCGTTTTTTTGTCAATCATCTGATAAGGTTGCCCTTTTTGATTACAAGATATTTATATAATAGATCGGAAAAAAGTGCAACCGATTCGAGAGAAACCGTGTCCGCTCAGTCCTTGAGAAGTATTTTCAGTACCTGGGTTTATCCCTTAAACCATGTCGAGGATATGGCCCATTTTTTCTTTTTTTGTTTTCAGGTAGTTGATATTGGATTTGTTGGGTGGAATTTCGATCGGGATGCGTTCGACGATTTCGAGACCATAACCCGCAAGACCGATAAATTTGCGGGGGTTGTTGGTGATCAAGCGCAATTTGTTCACCCCTAAAGAAACCAGGATTTGCGCTCCGATTCCATAATCTCTTTGGTCCGGTTTGAATCCAAGATGTTGGTTGGCTTCCACTGTGTCCAAGCCTTTATCCTGCATAGCGTAAGCCTTTATTTTGTTGACGAGGCCGATTCCTCTTCCTTCCTGGTTGATGATGTACAGGATCACTCCTTTTCCGTTCTTTTCGATCATCTCCATGGATTGGTGCAGTTGGTCTCCGCAATCACAGCGGCTAGATCCGAATGTGTCACCTGTTAGACACTGGGAGTGGACGCGGACTAGAGTGGAATCATCTTTCTTGATATCTCCTTTTACCAGGGCAATGTGATTTTCCCGATGAATGGTGTCTTCGAAGATTATCAATCGGAATTCACCATATTTTGTGGGAAGGGGTATTTCCTCGATTTTTTGAACCAAACATTCGGTTTTCATCCTGTATTTGATAAGGTCTGCGATGGTAAGAATCGGGATGTCGTATGTCTGAGAATACTTTTCCAGTTGCGGCATCCGGGCCATGGTTCCATCTTCATTCATGATCTCACAGATGACAGCGGAAGGTTTCAATCCGGCCAGGTGAGTGATGTCGATAGAAGCTTCTGTTTGTCCTGCTCTCTTGAGCACGCCTCCGTCCTTGGCTTCGAGAGGAAAAATGTGTCCGGGTCTGGCAAGATCGGAAGGTGTTGTGTTAGGATCCATAGCCACATGGATCGTATGGGAGCGGTCATGGGCTGAAATGCCTGTGGTCACACCTCTCTTCGCATCGATGGAAATCGTAAAAGCGGTTTTGAAACTAGCCGTGTTATCCGCGACCATCAAAGGCAGGTCCAGTTCCTTCAGTCTTTTTTTCGTCAATGGGAGGCAGATGAGGCCACGTCCATACTTTGCCATAAAATTGATGATATCGGGAGTGACCTTTTCCGCGGCCACCATGAGGTCACCTTCATTCTCCCTATCTTCATCGTCGATAATGATGATGAGTCTTCCTTCTTTGACCGCGTTTATAGCCTGCTCGATCGGAACTTTTCCTCTCATTTTTTCCATTTAATCGGACCTACTATTTGGATTTTCCTTTTGTTTTGGATAGCCAATTATACACGTATTTCCCTAATATGTCACATTCGATGTTCACCGTATTCCCATGTTTAAGGAGACGAAGATTTGAATTTTTCAAAGTGATCGGAATGATTTCCGCATCGAACGATGACGAATGGAGTTTGGCTATTGTCAGGCTGACCCCATTGATTGCCACTGAGCCTTTTGGGATGAAATACGGGCCGAGGTCAACCGGGAAGGAAATGGTCATCCTGATACCCGTCCCCTTTTTCTGCACGGCTATGACTTTTCCGGTCGAATCGATGTGTCCTGTGACCAGGTGGCCACTGAGAGGAGAGGAAAGCGTGAGCGAGAGCTCCAGATTGAGCTGCTCGCCCCTACGAAGAGAACCTAAACTTGTCCGACTCAGTGTTTCCTTGGAAAGGTCGAAACAGAGCATGTTTTTTTCCTTACGGGTTAAACTTAGGCAGACTCCGTTGACTGCCAGGCTGTCGCCGATTTCCAGCCGGGCTGCCAATTCTGGCGTTTCGATCACCATCTCTTGTTTCCCTATCCTGTATTCCTTGAAGATGCCCGTGTGGGAGATGATTCCTGTAAACATTATAGATATCCCTCCAAGATAATGTCCTTCCCGATGGTGAAACAATTCGTGTTCCTTAGCCGCATGGCCTGGGCGACAGTTGAAAAGCCTTTTCCCTCAAAAAAAGTGGGGGCGTTCTCTCCTCCTATGAGCTTCGTGGAAAGTGTAATAAAAATCTTATCTATCAATTGATTTTCGAGAAGGCTTGTGAGGAGAAGAGCTCCTCCCTCCACCATTACGCTGGAGATTTCATTCTGGCCCAGCCAAGCTAGTATCTTGTTCAAATCGAGCCTTCCCGAACGGCTGCTCCGAACGGATACTACTTCCACTCCTTTTTTCCTCAGTTCTTGTGCCTTTCTCGACGTTTGCGATTGGTGTGTGAAAACCAGAATTTTCCCCTTGGATTCGAGTCTGAAGAGCTTTGCTTCGAGGGGGAAACGAAGTCTTGAATCGATGATCACACGTATGAGCTGTTTTTTTTTCCAGAGGGGATGCCGGATGGTCAACCTGGGATCATCTTTCAGGAGAGTATTGATTCCCACCATGATGGCCATGTGTTCTCCACGAAGCAGGTGGGCATATTCCCGTGTTTGCCTAGAAGTTATCCACTTGGAATCGTGGGTTTTGGTGGCCACTTTCCCGTCCAGGCTGGCAGCCACTTTTGCGGTCACGAACGGAATTTTTTGTTGTATGTATTTGTTGTAAATTTCGTTCAAGCGAGCATTTTTTTCTTCGAGAAGGCCGACGGAAACCTGTATGCCGGCCTGCCGCATTTTTTGGATTCCTTTTTTGTGAACCAAAGGGTTGGGATCCAGGGCTGAGACGACGACACGTTTGATTCCTGCCTGGATCAGGCTGTCCACACACGGAGGGGTTCTTCCCCAATGGACACAAGGTTCAAGGGTGATGTAGGCTGTGGCGTTTCTGGCCAGGGATCCTGCTTTTTGCAGGGCGATAACCTCGGCATGGGGATTGCCGGGTTTATCATGAAATCCTGTCCCGACGATCGTGCCCTTTTTAACGATGATCGCCCCGACATACGGATTTGGGCTTGACCATCCTTTGGCTTTTTCGGCCAAACCATAGGCCATTTCAAGAAAAACAGAATCTTTATTGGTATTCATGAAAGTAAGGCATCAACAAATTCCTGGGGCGAAAAATCCAAGATATCCTTTTCTCTTTCTCCGACGCCGACAAATTTAATTGGGAGCTTCAACTCATCCACAATGCTGATGACGCTTCCTCCTTTGGCTGTCCCGTCCAGTTTGGTGAGGAAAATTCCGGTCAGGCCGGAAAACTTTAAAAATTGTCTGGCCTGGATTAGAGCATTCTGACCGATGCTCGCATCCAACACAAGCAGGATTTCTTGCGGGGCTCCTTCGATCTCCCTGGAAATCACTCTCCTGATCTTTTCCAGTTCATTCATAAGATTGACATTGGTGTGAATTCTTCCTGCCGTATCTACCATAAGATAATCGTATTCCTTGGCCTTAAATGATTGAATGGCGTCGTAGACAACAGAAGCCGGATCTGCTCCGTACTGGCCCTTCAGAACCGGGATATTCAATCTTTTTCCCCAAATGGAAAGCTGCTCCTGGGCAGCAGCCCTGAAAGTGTCGGCTGCAACCATCAGGATGTTTTTTCCCTCCAATTGGTAGCGATGGGCGAGTTTGGCAAGGGAAGTCGTTTTACCCCCGCCATTGACGCCGACCATGATAAAAACACCGGGGGATTGTTTGAGATGTGAAGTGTATGGAAGATCTGCGAAGATTCCTGTTATTTCTTTTTTGAGGAGGTTTTGTATGTTCTGGAGGGAGTCGGTTTTTTTGCTTTCTTTACGGATGGAATCGACTATTTTTTCGGTCGTTTGAACTCCGACATCAGCAAGAATAAGCGTCTCGGCCAGTCCATCAAGCACGTCATCCTTAGTTTTGCCGGATTTGAGCAACTCATCCAGTTTGCCTTTCAAGTTGTCTCTGGTTCGGCTTAGTTTGGTTTTAAGATCAATCAACACGGTTTCTTCCCTGAACTATTCATAAAAAACGTCAATGCTTTTTTATGAATAATCCAGGTTCATTATATTTTTTGGGCTTTTCAAAGTCAATCAGCCCTCTTGTTCGCCTCCCATCGCTTTTTTGCGAGCTTGGTATCGTAAAGAGACAAAGTTTGTGTGTTCGAAACATAGCTTGCAGCGAGTGCTAAAAAAGCATCATTATTTCCGTGATATCAAAAGGCTTTATATAAGCTTTTAGGAATGGCGCATAAAATCTTCAATGGTCGCTTCAACCATCCCCAAAAGCCCAATTTATCACGAAAACAAAGATGCTAATGAGTGGCTAAGAATAGGTTGACAACAGGTTGGCTAAATTTTAAAATCATTCACCTTTATCTAATAAGAATGGTTATTCTGGCGGTTTTGATCGAGTCATGCGACTAAAGGAAAAAAGATCATGAGCGAAACGGGTTGGATTTTAAATCCGATTTCTGAAAAAGCAAAAAACCTTTCTGCAACCATGGATATACCCCTTGAGGCCGCACAAATCCTTGTGAATAGAGGGATCGATCAAGCCGAACAAATCCATCAATTTCTGTATGGGACGATGAGTGACCTTCATGACCCCTACCTGATGGACGGGATGAAAGATGCTGTCCGGAGAATCCGGAAAGCCATATCTCATCAGGAGAAAATTCTGATATTTGGCGATTATGATGTGGATGGCATCCTATCCGTAGTGACGCTTTCCAAAGCATTGGCGTCTTTGGGAGGCAAGGTTGATTTCTTTATTCCCGATAGATTGAAAGAAGGATATGGTCTTAAAGAGAAGTATATCGATTTGGTAGAGCAAAGAAACGCGGGTGTAGTGATAAGTGTGGACTGTGGAGTGAAAGCCGTGGCATTTGTGGAAAAAGCCAGACAAAAGGGTATTGATGTGATTATTACGGATCACCATCAGCCTGGGGCATCCCTTCCTAGGGCTGTAGCTATCTTGAATCCAGCCATACCGAATTCAGGGTACCCGTTTAAAAAATTAGCGGGAGTAGGAGTGGTCTTTAAACTCATTCAGGCCCTTTTGGACGGCGATCCAAGATCCTCTCAACTTCCCCACTACCTTAAGCTGGTATCCATTGGGACGGTAGCGGATATTGCCGAACTCAAGGACGAAAACAGGATATTTGTCAAGTTTGGGCTCAAGGCTTTGGAGAGTGTGAAAAACATCGGATTGAAAAAATTGATGGATTCTTGTGGCGTCAAACAGAGAAGTGTGTCTGTGGGAGATGTGGGTTTTAGGATCGGCCCACGGATCAATGCTGCTGGGCGTATGGGCATGACGGATCTTGCTGTGCGTCTCTTTTTTGCCGATTCCTCACATGAAGTGGAGGATATAACACGGGAATTAGAAAGGCTGAATTCCCGAAGACAAAGAATCGAAGAAAAAGTTTTTAACCAGGCAAGAGGCCTTGTTGAACGGAGAGCGCTGGATAATCGATACAAGTTATTGATATTGGGTTGTGAAGAATGGCACAGGGGAGTCATCGGGATCGTGGCTTCTAAGATCAAGGACGTCTTTTATCGACCGGTCGTCCTGTTTGCATATGAAGACGGAAGGGCTTTTGGGTCCGGTCGAAGCATACGCGACTTTTCTCTCATCAATTGTTTGGATGAAAATAAAGATCTTTTCCATAACTATGGTGGACACACCATGGCCGTTGGTTGTGAGCTAGATCACCGAGATATGGCAAGTTTCAAGGACCATATCAACACCTATGTCCATTCGCGGATCACAGAGGAGCAGTTGAAAAGAAAAATCCGCATAGATGCAAGGATTGATTTTGAGGATATCAATAGGGCCATCCTCGATATCTTATCCTTGCTTTCCCCGTTTGGAATGGGAAATCCTAAACCTGTTTTTTTAACTGAAAAGGCCGAGATAGTCGCCCCGCCAAAAAAAATCCAGGGCAGACACAGTAAATTTCTTGTCCAGAAGAACGGCAAGATCTTCGAATCAATCGGTTGGAGAAAGGGAGAATGGGCAGATGAGCTTTGGGCAGGGGATAGGGTCGATTTGGTTTATTCGCTGATGACATCGGAGTATTTAGGAGAAGAAAGGGTGACGCTCTCTCTCGAAGATATAAAAAAAGCGTAATAAAATCCTCCCAGGCGACGCAGGATTGGGAGGCATCTTTTTTCCCTTGATCTCAAAAGACTCTATATAGGCTTTTAGGAATGGTTTTGCTCCCGTGAAGATTTTTGTCGTGCTCAATACATCCTCGCCATCTTACCCCGTCAGATTCCCTCGAAGAGCAACCTGTTAAGAAGGCTTGGTTAGGTTGGGACGGGGTCTTCAATGGTCGCTTCAACCATCCCCAATAGCCCTATTTATCACGAAAAAAAAGATGCTTACGGAGAATTGCGGGAAGAGGACATCAACCCCTGTTTTAAGGTATAATTAACAAATAAGAGATAAGATCCTATGGGAAAAACAAAACTCCAACCCCACCATACCCTTAGGTTTATCAGCGCAGGAGTGCTTGTTGTTGTCCTGATCGCCATCGCAATCAGTTTTCTGACCCGATCCAAGAGACAAGTCAAGGTTCCTGAAATCGCCGCGGAATTGGAAGAACAAAAGATCGACAAGAAGGAAGGGCTGGAAGTTCGTGGGATGAAGGGAGACAAAGAGGCCTTCAATATTACTGCCGATAAACATTATATAGGAGAGGACAACCTTTATCATCTGGAAGGAAATGTCAGGATTTCTTTGCCAAATAGAATCGAAGGAGAAGATGTTATCATCCGGGGAGAAAAAGTCATCCATGACTCAGAGTGGTCCTTTTTTTGGCTTCAGGGGCAGGCGACGGTTGAGTCCAAGGACCTTGTCATGGAGTCTTCTGTTTTTGAATATTATGCCAAAAAAGGCGTTTTTAAAAGCGATCAGATGATCCGATTTTCTTCAGGGACGATCTCAGGATCGGCTCAGATGTGTGATTATTTTCTCAGGCAGAAAAAGGCCGAGTTGCGAGGGGAAGTACACTTGAAACTCCTACCCAGCCTGGAGACGTCTGTTCCTGTTGAGATCGACACAGAGTACTTCGAGTACAATATCGGAAAAGGCCGCGGGAAGGCAGAAGGCGGAGTCGAACTCACACATGGAAGGAGCCATGCCACTGCCGGTCTTCTGGAGCTTGTGCTTTCTGCCAGTCGTGAACAGATTAAATCTCTGTTTTTGAAGGAAAGGGTGAAAATTTCCCTTGTGGATGAGTTCCGTGAAGTTAGGTCTTTTTCTGACCAAGCAGCTCTTGCTTTGCATGGTGACAGATGCCAGATGGAAGCGGACGAGATTCTCATCAAGGGATATGTAGAATCGCCTCAGGTCAAGAGTCTCGAAGCATCCGGAGAGTGTTTATTCCGGTTTATCTCTGAAACGGGAAGTTACACTCAAATCGAAGGAAAAGAAATCATCTTTGACATGACTAAAGATGGGAGTCTAAAGAATCTGGTTGTAAACAGAGATGCAAAGATTTCTGAGGAAGACAAGGAAAAGGGATCCCCTCGATACATTGAAGGCCAGAGAGTGCAAATCCAAGGGGATAAAAAGCTTCTTTTAGTCGAAGGGAAGGATACCTTAAAGGCCAGAATATGGTCGAAAGATTCAGAGATCACGGCACAAGAGATAAGCCTCTTTCTTGAGAACAACAATATGGAAGCCAACAAAGACACAAAGGTTATCATCTATCCGAAGGAAAAGTCCCAGGATGCAGTCGGTTTTTTTTCCGAGGAAAATCCTGTTTTTATTACAGCGACGGATATGAGATATTCCGAGGACCATAAACGTTTTAGTTTTAGTGGAGGGACCAAGATCTGGCAGATGAAGGAGACAATTAAAGCCCAGGAGATGTTTCTGGGTGCTGAGACAGGAGCCATTCGGGCTTGGGGTAGTGTCGAGTCTGTTCTGCCCTATCGACCCAAAGGAAAAGAAGAGGAGGAAAATGTTCGGATAGAATCTTCTGCGATGGAGTATAATCCTGAAAAAAACATGATCGTATATAGAGAGAAAGTCAAGCTCAAAGCGAGGGATGTCGTTCTGACAGCCAAACTTCTGACGATAGTTTTGGAGAAGGAATCGGGAGACATGGTAAACATCGTGGCCCGCGACAAAGTCGTCGTTAAACAAAAGACGTATGAGGGCCATGGTGATGAGGCAAGATTTGATGTCAAGGAAGAAATTATCACGGTTGTCGGAAATCCGGTTTTGATCGATAAAGATAAGGGGAGAACAGAGGGTGGCAAATTGACTTTCTTTATGGCCGATGGTAGAATCGTGTTTGAAAATAAGGACAGAGAAAGATCCGTTACCGTCATTAAATTTTGAATCATGAATAGGCGTTTGGAAGCGGTTGGGCTGACGAAATTCTACCATAAAAAAGAAGTGGTCTCGGATGTGTCAATCACGGTGGATAGAGGCGAAGTTGTCGGACTTTTAGGCCCGAATGGAGCCGGCAAGACAACAACTTTTTCCTTAATACTCGGGCTCATCCATCAAGATGCCGGACAGATTTTTCTAGGTGGTGAAGAGATTACAGGATTGCCGATGTATATCAGAGCAAGGAAGGGACTGTGTCTCCTTCCTCAGGAATCTTCAGCGTTCCGAAAACTCAGCGTGGAGGACAATCTGTTGTCCATCGTGGAAAGCATGCCTGAAGGTCTACTTAAGGGGAATGGGAATCTGAAAGAGGTCCTGAATGAGCTTGGATTAACAAAACTGACAAATGTGAAAGCCTTTACTTTGTCAGGTGGAGAGCGAAGGAGGTTAGAAATCGCAAGGGCCCTCGTTACAAATCCAGAATTTATTCTCTTGGATGAGCCGTTCACAGGAATCGACCCGCTGGCCATTCTTGATCTGCAAGACATCATTCTTACCCTCAAGGAAAAGGGAATCGGGGTGCTTATCACTGATCATAGTGTCAGAGAAACACTGAAGGTTACAGCCCGTGCCTATATCATCGATAAAGGGAAAATCCTGGCCCAGGGGACCCCCGACCAGCTCATTTCTTCCGAGGAAGTCAAAAAAACATATCTGGGGGAAGAATTTGATCTCGATTGATCGGAGAACCTCGAGGCGAGAGGAATAAATGGCCATGAAACTGCAACTTCATCAGAAACAGGTGCAGAAGCTTATCCTGGCGCCTGCTCTCCAACAAGCGATAAAGCTTCTCCCCTTGACAAACTTGGAACTCATCGAAATCATCGATGAAGAACTCTCGCAAAATCCCATGCTGGAGATAGAGGAAGAAACGGCCGAAAAGAAGACAGAAGGATCCGATGAGGAAACAGGGGAAAAGGAAGGAGCGGAGAAAAGCAAAGAAATCAAGAGTGAAACGGATGAGGAGGTCATAAGCGATTCTCAAGCGAGAGAAGAGGATCAAGAGATCGAAGCCTATTTTCAGCAATATTTCGACGAAGGGTTTCGATCGCTGTCGTACGAAAAAAAGGAAAGCATAGCCCTTGAAAATTTCGTGTCCAAAAGCCAGTCTCTCTGGGATCACTTGGACTGGCAAGCCAACCTGACATTTTTTGAAAAAAAGGATAAAGAAATTGCCCAGTATATCATCGGAAACATAAACGAGGACGGCTATCTCACCACTTCCCTCGAAGAGATCGCGAGAGCCATGGATACATCCGAGGAAAGAGTCAGTCAGGTTCGGGAAAAAATCATGAGGTTTGATCCTGTCGGGGTGGGGAGCCTATCGGTCCAAGAGGCCCTTTTGGTCCAAATGGAATATTTTGAAATAAAGGATGATATCACCCAAAAAATCGTCAGTCAGCATATTCATCTTTTGGAAAAGTCAGATTTTGCTCAGGTGGCCAAGGAATTGGGGATTTCTCTCGGAGAGGTCAAACCTCATATCGAAGTGATAAAAAATTTGGATCCTACACCGGGAAGAAAATACAGCCAAGAAAAAACTTTTTATGTAACTCCCGATATCATCGTGACCAAAGAAGGTGATGAACTGAGAATCAACCTCAATGATGAAGGTCTGCCACGGTTAAGGGTGAATACTTTCTACAAGAAGCTCCTAACCAAGGCTTCGAAGGAAAACCCTGAAGCCTACCTGTATTTGAAAGATAAGATGAAAAAGGCCTTTTGGTTTCTCAGAAGTTTGGATCAGAGAGATAGGACAATCTTTAAAGTGGCACGTTACATAGTGGACAAGCAAAAAGATTTTATAGAAAAAGGGATGGAATATATCAAAGCCTTGACTTTGATCGAGTTGGCTCAAGAAATCGGGGTTCATGAATCGACGGTAGGACGGGTGGTGGCAAACAAATACATCATGACTCCTCGAGGTGTTTTTTCACTCAAATATTTTTTTCACAAATCCCTTTCTGGGGATTTTGGAGAGGAAATTTCTTCTCTGAGGGTTAAAGAGAGGATCAAAAAGCTCGTGGAAAACGAAGATCGGAAGAATCCGCTGAGCGACATAGAGATCGAGAACATTCTGGCTAGAGAGAATTTTCGGATCGCCCGCCGAACAGTGGCCAAGTACCGGAAGCAGTTAAGAATCCCTCCATCACACCTCAGAAAAAGAAAATACTGGGTAGAGGAGGCTTGATGAACATAAATTATACTGCTCGTCACACAAAAGTGTCAGAGGAAATGAAGCAGTACTGTGAAAAAAAAATCCAATCGCTGGAGAAATTGCTGGGACATCCAATCGATGCGGATATTCTGGTATCGGTTGAAAAGTATAGGCAAAAAGTAGAGATCAACCTGAAAACAAAAATGGCAACGTTGAATACGGTCGAAGAAACGCACGACATGTCCAGCTCTCTAATCGGGGCATTTGATCACCTGGAAACGAGGGTTAAAAAGGAGAGGGAAAAACTCAGGGAAAGGAAACGGAGAAGGATCAGAGAAGCAGAAACCTATCCTTCTCTGATGGAAGAAGGAGACAGGCCGAAAAGAATGATTCGAAGCCGGAGTTATACAATGAAGCCACTGTCCATCGAAGAAGCACTCGTGCAACTGGATACCAGCAAGGAAGATGTCTTTCTGTTCCGGACATTGGAAACGGAGAGCTGGGCTGCTCTGTATCGACGCAAAGACGGGAATTATGGTTTAATAGAACCGAAATAATGCATAGGATTGTGAGAAAGAATTGAAAATCCAAAATTTGCTTATCCAAGATATGATCCTGATGGGATTGGAATCTGAAGAGAGGGAAGAAGTTCTTAAAGAGATGGTGGGTTTTCTGAAAAAACGAAACCGCATCATGAAGGAAAAGGATCTTTATGAAAAGCTGATCCAAAGAGAGCGATTGGGAAGCACGGCCATCGGTGAGGGTGTCGCTATTCCTCATTGCAAAATGAAAGGCATCAAGGATCCCGTTGTCATGCTGGCCGTCTCCACAAAGGGCGTCAATTTCCATTCCCTGGACGGAAAACCATCGCATCTTTTTTTCTTGGTGGCTTCTTCTCCTGACAACCCCAGTTTAAACCTCCAAATTCTTGCCGCTATTGCCCACCTCGTGCGGAAGGCGAATTCTCTTTTGAAAAAAATATTGGAGGCAAAAAATATTTTTGATATCCTGGAAATCATAAGGGAAGAAGAAGAGAAAATAAATGAATGAAGGAAGGGGAGATTCCCTTCAGGTCCGTCATTTCTACCAAAAGGCAAAGATACCCTTGGAGTTGCGTTCCGTTTCGGGGAGGACCGGATTTTTAAAAGCTATGAAGTTTTCTGAATCCCAGAGGAATTCTTCTCCCGTGGAAGTGTGGGGAAGGAACGAAATTCAGAAAATAGAACGGATGTCTCGGAATCAAAGAAATACATTTATCCAGGACAGAATCCGCAATCTGCCCTGTCTTATCCTTACAGATGGCTTATCCTATCCTCAAGATGTCACCAAGAAGGCCAAAGAATGGCGAATCGCCCTATTTGCTACCGGACTCTCGAAGAGCAAGAGCAAGGCCCAGCTGAGGAAATTATTTTCTGGCTTCGAATCGCCAAAACATATTTTATCGGGAGGATTGCTCCATATTTTTGGACGCGGTGTGCTCATATTGGGTGACAGCGGCGTCGGCAAAAGCGAAAGTGCCTTAGAACTTATTTCGAGAGGACATCTTTTTGTGTCCGATGATATCGTCCAGATTCAAAAGGATCAGGATGGAAAATTGATCGGGTCGGCAGCATCTCTTTCGCGGAATTTTATGGAGATAAGAGGATTGGGAATTATCAATATCAAAAAGATATTTGGGGCTGGGTCCATCTGCAAGCAGACGAGGATCGATCTTGTCATCATGCTGAAAAAGTGGAAAGAGGGGAAAGAGTATGACCGCCTAGGCCTTAAATTTCCGGAGAATCAAAAAATCCTAGGCGTTGGTGTCCCCAAGATATCCATTCCTGTGGCGCCCGGAAGAAATATCGCCACTCTTATCGAGGTAGCCTGCAAAGTTTTCATACTGAAACAGAAGGGATATCATGCGGCCCTAGAGATTACGGAAAAATTGGACCGAGCTCTAGCGATTCGATGAACATGAAAAAAGACAGAAAAAGAGATACCCGATTTTTGATAATCACAGGACTTTCCGGTTCCGGGAAGACAGTGGTTGGCCGATTCTTGGAAGATTTGGGATACTATTGTATCGATAATCTTCCGACGAAGTTGATCCCTCGTTTTGTGGACTTGTGGACAAGGAAAGAAGTCGAAATAGAAAAGGTTGCTCTTGTTGTTGACATCAGGGAGGTCGGATTCGCCAAAGAATTTCCCAAAGTCCTCCAGTCCATTCGGGAGAAAGTTCAGCCATACCTGATCTTTCTGGAGGCTTCTGATGAGGTCCTGTTCAAACGATTCAGCGAAAGCCGGAGGCCTCATCCCCTGGCTAGCACGAAATCAGTCCGGGAGGGAATCGTGCTAGAAAGGAAGAGGCTGGCTAAAATAAAGAAACTGGCCGACGAGGTCCTTGATACCTCTTTTACCAACTTGGCTGAACTCAAGGAAATCCTAACCAGGCAGTTTTTACGAAAAAAAGGGCTGAGTCTTCAGATCGTGGTGGTGAGTTTTGGCTATAAATATGGCATTCCTCTCGATTCAGACCTTGTTTTTGACACGCGTTTTTTGCCGAATCCCCACTATATTGATGCCATGCGAGATAAAACGGGCAGAAGCAAAAAGGTTAAAGAATATGTCCTGCAAGCCAAGGAAACGCAGTCTTTCTTGATTAGGCTTAAGAGGTTTGTGGATTACCTGATACCCAAGTTTGAAGATGAGGGAAAGAGCTATTTGACCATTGCGATGGGATGTACCGGGGGAAGACACAGATCTGTCGTGCTTGCGGATAGATTGAAAGAACATCTCAAAGGCCAAAACTATAGAGCCAAAACCTATCACCGAGACATGTTTAAATAGACAAAAAACTTAAGGTTGTTCACAATTAATGGTAGAATTTTATACAATGTAGAGAATCGGGAATAGATACTTTGTTATTGGACGAAAAAATGGAGCAGCCAAAAAAATGATCGGTGGAATTATCGTGTCCCACGGAAAATTGGCTGAAGAACTTCTCAATGCCCTCACGATCATTCTTGGGGAAGTGGTGAATATGGAAGCCATTTCCATCGGGTGGTATGATGATGTTGAAGATTCCAAGCGCAAGATAAACCAATCCTTGAAAGGGGTTGATCAGAAAAACGGTGTCCTCATCTTTACGGATATGTTCGGAGGAACACCATCCAACTTGAGCTTCAGTTTTTTGAAAGATGATAGAATCGAGATCATAACGGGAGTCAATCTCCCTATGCTTATCAAATTTGTCTCGCTTCAGAGAAGCAATAAATTGAAAGAGGTGGCGAAAAAGGTTGTGGAACAAGGAAAAAAGAATATTCATCTTGCCAGTGCCCTCCTGAGCTCCAAGCATTGATCGAGCGGGAAAATCCTGATCCATGTTAGAGAGAAAGGTTGCCATAATAAATAGACTGGGGTTGCATGCAAGAGCGGCAGCAAAATTTGTCAAGTTGGCAAACAGATTCAAAGCATCTGTCAAAATCGAGAAAGATGGTGTTCAGATCGATGGAAAAAGTATTTTAGGTATCCTGACATTGGCAGCTGTGCAGGGGGCAGAGATAACATTGACGATATCGGGCACGGATGAGAAGCCAGCTATGAAGACACTGGTTTTTTTGATCGAAAACCGGTTTGAAGAGGAAGAGTAGTCCAGAATGGAATACATCAGATTAAGAGGACTCGGCGTTTCTCCGGGAATTGCCATCGGAGGAGTGCAACTGACCGAAAAAGTTGTGTTTACGACGAGAAAAGAAGCGATCTCTGCTGAACAGGTGGACGGCGAGTTGAATCGATTAAACGGTGCGATCGAGCGAACGCATGAACAGCTCGTGAGAATCAGGGACAATATCAAGGATATTGTCGGTGAGGAACACGCGTTCATATTTGAGGCTCATCTTCTCATTTTGCATGATAAATCCTTGCGCATGTCGCTAAAAGAGATCATTCGGAAAGAAAAAACACGGGCAGAATGGGCGATCTCTCGCGTGCACGTAAAGTATCAGAAACTCTTCGAGTCAATCGATGACGAGTATCTTATGCAGCGAAAATTCGATGTTGCCGATGTCCTTTCAAAAATATACAGAAATTTGGAGACAGCCGAGCCAGGAAAAAAGGAAGAAGGGAAAGAAAAAATCCTCGTAGCTCATGAGCTTCTCCCCTCGGAGGCTGCCTTGCGGCTGAGCAAGGGCAATGTCCTTGCCGTGGCTCTCGATATGGGGGGACAGACATCCCACACGGCAATACTTGCCCGGTCGTTGAATATACCGACTGTGATGGGTCTGCGGAATGTTTCCCAGAGAGTAAAAAACGGGGATGTTTTGATCGTTGACGGAACAGATGGAGAAGTTTTGATCAATCCTCCTTTAGCCATCCAGAAGGAGTTTGCGAGCAAGAAAAAAAAGTACGATGACTACAGGAAGGAACTGAAAAAAATCGCGAAGCTGAGCTCTAAAACTCTAGATAAATTCGAATTTTTGCCATTAGCCAATATCGAGCTTCCCGAAGAAGTGCCTATGGCCTTTTCGATGGGGGCGGAGGGGATAGGCCTTTTTAGATCTGAATTTCTATACCTCCAGAGCACGACTCCCCCTACTGAAGAGGCTCACTACCAGATTTATTCTCAGATAGCCAAGGATGCGTATCCCTCCCCTGTTTACATACGGACAATCGATATGGGCGGCGAGAAAAATTTGCCTCATCTTAAAATCGAAAAGGAGCCCAATCCTGCTCTTGGGCTTCGTGCCATACGCCTGTCTTTGCGGGATAGAGAATTCTTCAAGGTCCAGTTGAAAGCGATATTGAGAGCCAGCGCGATGGGAAACGTCAGGGTTCTTATCCCGATGATAACGGAGCTTGAGGAAATCGAAGAGGTTAAAATGCTGTTTCGGGAGATTCAACAGGAGATGAGGGAAAAAAACATCCCTTTTGATGAAAATATTCCTTTGGGTGTGATGATCGAAGTTCCTGCAGCAGCTGCTCTGACAGATATACTGGTTAAAGAAGTGGATTATATCAGTATTGGAACCAATGATCTTATCCAGTACTACCTGGCCGTGGACCGCTCGAATGAACTGGTATCTTATCTTTTTAAGCCTCTGCATCCGTCCGTTTTGAGGCTTATCAAGTTTGTCATCGACACGGCTCAAAAAGAAAATAAAGATGTGACGGTGTGCGGAGAGATGGCTGCAGACACCCTTTCAGCGATCGTTCTGCTCGGTCTCGGGCTGCGCAAATTCAGCATGAACCCGATATTTATTCCCAGGATTAAGAATGTTTTGCGGTCGGTGGAGCAAAAAACAGCGAAAGAGGTGGTCGAGGAAGCGATGTTGCTAAAAACGGCTCAGGAGATCGAAGAATGCATTATCGAGAGAATACTGCTCAAACATCCCAAAGCTTTTCTTATGGAGCTGTGAGCAATTTGTCCAGTTTATCGAGAAGTTCGTTCGTGTCGATCGGCTTTTGGATAAAATGGTCAGCTCCAGAATCTCTTACCTCAAATTGAAAGGCTGCTCCTTTGTAAACAGCGGTCATCAATATAATCTTGATGTCTTTAAGCTGGGGATCCTGTTTGATTTTTGTGCACAGCTCCAGCCCGTGTATTTTAGGGATCAACATGTCGCTGATCACCGCGCCTGGTTTTTCTTTGGTAGCGAGTTCAAGTCCTTCTGCGCCATCTTTTGCGCTCAGAACTTGATACCCGTGACGGGATAGGATCATCTCAAGCATCGTCAGAGTGACCCTGTCATCGTCGATGATAAGAATCTTGGGTTTCATTTATTTCCTGCCGTATTCATCGTCCAGCCGAATGATATCCGACTCCCCGGATTTGCCGATCCAGATCTCCATTATCCGGGCTGGTTTTTGACCGATGCAGCGGACGCGGTGAGCAACTTTGCGTGGTATAAATATTTCCTCATTCGCCTGGGGTTGCCAAACCCGGTCTCCTGCGGTTACTTCCAGTCCTTCGTCTAAGATAACCCAGAATTCACTGCGCTTCATATGATATTGGAGAGACAGGGCTTCTCCTGGCTTGACCGTGATTATCTTGATACTCCCGGCTTGATCATATGGAAAGGACCGGAATTTACCCCAGGGTCTGATATCTTCTGTAATCGCTTTTCGGAAAATGGCGATATCGGTTTTCTTGCCAGAAGTCATTGTGAATATTTCCAGAGATATCTGCCTAATTTTTTGGCCTGATCGCTGGCTTTCTAAAAAGGGACTTCTTCGTCTCCGTCCGTCTCGCTTTCGATGTCAGGGATGGAACTTTCCTTACCGGGAAAATCTGGAGGGCCGGAACTGGAAGGCGTGGGGGAAAACTCTCCTTCCTGTCTTTCCGTATCGTCTTTGCGGCCGAGCAGGATGATGTTTTGGGCTTCGACTTCCGTGGAATATCTTTTGTTTCCTTCCCTATCCTGCCAGCTTCGAGTTCGCAGCTTCCCTTCCAGATAGATCTGTTTTCCTTGGTTGAGATACTTCTCGCAAAACTCTCCAAGCTTTCCCCATGCCACGATGCGATGCCATTCCACTCGAATATCACTTTCATTTGTGCTAGGATTGAAGTAACGTTCGTTGGTGGCGAGCGTGAAGCGAGCGATAGCCCGCTCAGATTGCGGGAGATACCGAAGTTCTGGGTTTCGTCCCAAGCGGCCGATCAGAGTAACCTTGTTTAGACTATTGATGTCTCTCATTTTTCGATATCAGCTCTTTAATTTTTTCCTGAGCGATTTTCGTTTCTTCTTCCAGAGGATATTTGCTGACCATGAGTTTAAACACGGACAGGGCCTCTTCCTTTCGATCCAGCTCCGTCAAGCTTATCCCTTTGTGCAGGTATGCGGCAGGAACTTTATCGCCAAGAGGATAGTTCAGGATCAGTTCGTTGTATCGAGAGATCGCCTCTTCATATTCTTTCTGGCTGAAATAGCATTCCCCTATCCAATACAGGGCATTATCGGCAAAAGGACTCTGTGAGAAGTTATCCTGATAGATCTTGAAACCGTCTATAGCCAGTGCGAAATTCCCTTTCAGGTAATCGGCGTAAGCCATGTTGTAAATTTCTTGAGGAGACAGGTTGGGGGGGAGTGGAGATTTTGATTCTTCTTCTCCTTCCCCTTGCTGCAGTGCTTCTCCAGTGTCATCTGCTGCCTGCGGTTGTTGTTCTTCTTCCTGGCTTTCTCCCGAGTCTTCTGCTTGTTCAACCTGTTGGAGAAGGGGAAGCGATGTCTTTTTAATCTCCATAAGATCTGCTGAAAAGCGAGATAGCTGCATAGTAATGCCGTCCAGTTTTTCCAGTACGATTTGGTATTGGGCTGGGACTTTTTTTTGGTCTTCTTGCATGCTCACTTGTTGGGACTGGAGCGCACGCACCAAGGAAATGATTTCTCCCATCTGTTGTTTTATGGCTTGGAGCTCGTCCTGATGTAGCCCGATTTTTTTATCGAGCTTCAGAACCTGTTGCTTCAGGATTTGAATGTCTTGATAGATCAGCTCATATGCTTTTTTTTCTTTTTGGGTTGCACAAAGCAGAAAGGGGATGAGAAGGAAAAGAAATATCCTCAGAAAAAGTCTATTGGCCATATGTTATTTTGCGATGACCGTGGATTGCGCCCGTCTGTTTTTGTCCCAGGCTGCTTCTGTGTGTCCCATGTCTATGGGTTGGCTTTTTCCATAGGAGATGGTCTTCAAACGGCTGGGGGAAACTCCGAGAGAAACGAGGTAGTCAAACGTGCTCTTGGCTCTTTTTTCACCCAGTGCAAGGTTGTACTCCTCTGTGCCTCTTTCATCGCAGTGTCCTTCGATCAGAATCTGAGCGGTTCTGAATTTTTTCAGCCATGCGGCATTGCCTTCCAGGACTGATTTGGCATCATCCCTGATGAAATATTTGTCAAAGTCGAAATGGATCATCCGAAGGGGAACCTCACGGTTGATTTCTTCAAGAGATTTGTTCATGAAAATTTCTTCTTCTGTCAGTTCCGGCTCTTTGGGGGGAGCAGGTTCGACAACCTTTTCAACTTTGGGCTGTTCTTTCACCTGTGGGGGAGGCGGGGGAGGGGTTTCTTTGACCTTTTTGCTGCATGAGAGTGTGAAACCAAAAACAAGTAAACACACCAGCGTTAGGATTAGGACTTTTTTCATTTGACCTCCTTTGAAGGTTTGTCCTTCCTTATTATTTGTAACTTTGCGCTCTTTTTATACAATCAAACTTGTTGTCTGTCAACAGCATAACGCAACAAATATTAAATCCTTTATTATATTTTGTTAGATTTATTTCCCGGAAATACCCCTAACGCGACCAATCGGGCAGCTTGTTTTCTCCTTGTGATGTAAGTCGACGCAGGTTTCTGCCGTCATAGTCGATGCTGTAGAGCTGAGTGGTTCCGTTGAGATTCGAGGTGAAAATCAGGTGCCGACCGTCAGGCGACCAGCATGGGGATTCGTTCCGCGCGTTGCCCTCTGTGAGTTTGATGATTTGTTTGGTGCGGAGGTTCAGGACATACAGGTCGAAGATTTGATCCACCCGGGAGACATAAGCGATGTTATCTCCTTGGGATGACCAAGCAGGAGCGTCGTGGTAGGTGCCGCCAAAGCTGACCCGGGTGACATTGGAACCTTCTGCGTCCATGATGTAGATTTGAGGAGTTCCTCCTCGGTCTGAGGTGAAGGCTATTTGGCGGCTCGTTGGTGACCAGCAGGGAGCGGTGTCGATGGATTTGTTGAAAGTCAGCCTGCGGACGTTTTTTCCGTTGCTGTTAGCAACATAAATCTCGGAGTTTCCGGCTTCCTCTTGAGAGCAAAAAACCAGCTTTTTGCCATCCGGGGAAAAATTGGGCGCAAAACTCGTTCCCCTGCTGTAGACCTCGTGCCGTTTTCCTTCATAAACTTCCAATATGTACAGGATGACCTTTGTCCCTTGATAGGATGTGTAGGCGATCTTTCTGCCATCGGTGGACCAGGCCGGCATATAATCGATGACCTTATTGAAGGTCAGCCGGGTTTGGTTGTGTCCGTCATAATCCATCATGTAGAGCTCTTCCTTGCCGTTCCTGTTCGAGCAAAACACGATTTTAGAGGTGAAAATCGGGCGTTCTCCCCACATTCGCAAAAGTTCATCTGCCATTTTGTGGGCGGCAAAACGAAGGAGAGACCTGCTGGTCTGGTAGCGCTTCCCGAAAATCCCCCTTCCTGCTTTGACGTCATAGACCTTCCCCTCGAAAACAATGTCATTCCCATCGCCGTTCGAGATCTCGCCCACGAATAAAATCTTGGCTGATATGGATTCCCAGTCCTTGAAGAATATGTTTTCGGGATTGAGCGGGCGGATATAGCTGTAGAAATCCTTGGGCAATTCCTCGAAAATCCGGCTGTACTTCAAGTCTGCAGCAAAAACTTGATGAAGCACTTGTGCGGCTTCCTGGGTGTTGGGGGAGGAATCGTGGACGATGAATTCGGGGATGGCCAGCGGAATGGCCGGCATCCCTTCTCTGATGCTCAAGTAGACTTCCTGCTGGCCAGGCAGAAGAATGACTATAACCAATAATGCGATTCCGAAAAGTATGATGTCTCTTTTTTTCATTTTATATGCTCGAATCTGAGATGTATGATCAGGAATTCCTCTTCGTATCCATCCGGGAGGGGGGCAAAGAGTGTTGAGGATTGAATGGCCCGGACGGCTGCCATATCAAGGGTCCGGATGCCGCATCCCTGTTCGATATCCACGACCGAGATCTTTCCATCCCTGTAGATTTTGAACCGAACGACCGTGAACAGTTCGTCGGTCATGCCCGAACTGATTTGGTTTTTAAGCCAGTTGCTCGAGATCCGGCCGATCATGTTTTCCAGATAGTAAGTAAAGGGAAAATTGGAAAGGCCGATCTGTGAGGAGAACTCCGAGCCGAATCCAGCACCACCACCTGAGCCCGTCCCGACGCCGAGACTTACCCCCGATCCTTTTCCGACCCCTTCTTCAGAAGCGGATTTTGCGTTTTCTGATGGCTTTTTAGCCGAAGGGTCCTGTTTCTGAATAACCGCTTTTTTTTGGGAAGGGGGGTTTTTTCCCCTTTTAGGCTTATCCACAGGATGCCGGAAGGATGAAAGGGTTTGCTGCTCGAGTTTTTGCGGCGTTGAGAGGTCTCGCAATGTTTGTCCAGCCTGTGCGGGTGTTTCGGTGAGTTCTTCTTTTGTCTCACTGGCTTTTGGCTGCATCTTTGCCGAGGGTCCACCACCTGCTGGCCTGCCCCCTCCGCCTCCCCCTGAAAAAGAATGAAGGCTTACATAGTGGATCATCTTTTTGCGTCCGAGGCTGGGGAATTTGGGAGAGAAAATCAGCAGAAAAAAAAGGATAATATGGAATGAAATGGAAATGTAAACAAACTTTTTAAAGATGGGGTACTGCTTGATATAAGTGACCATCACTGGCGCCTTTTTTTGCGGTCCGGTGGTTCCGTTATCAGTCCGACTCTTTCCACGCCGGCTCTTTTGGCGATGTCCATAATTCGAATGACATACCCGTAATTGAGGCTTTCATCCGCTTGAATAAAGATGACTTTGCTTTCTTTATCAAAAAGCTGTTGCTGCAGTCGTGTTTGAAGGAGGTTGATGTTTACCGGCTGACCTTCCATGTGAATGAACCTGTCAGGGGTGATCGTCAGTGTCACTCCCTCCTCTGCGGGAGCGGACTGTGTTTCGGCCTGGGGAAGCTGCACTCCGATCCCCATCTTCAGCATGGGCGCTGTGACCATGAAGATGATCAACAGCACAAGCATGACATCCACAAGGGGGGTGACGTTTATCTCGGACAGTGACGTCCCGATCTCCCTTTTGGATATTGAACGGAATTTAAATGCCATACAACCTCTCTGTGATGCTGAGAAATTCGATGGAAAAATCTTCCATTTCCGTGATGATCTCTTTTATTTTGTGGAGATAGTGGTTGTAGGC
>DAOVBT010000168.1 GCA_030670375.1 Candidatus Aminicenantota bacterium
GGAAAAAGATCCCAAGGAAATGAGAAATTTAGCGGCTAACATCGCTTACCGCGAAATGTGCTTTGAACTGCTCGATAGGATCGACCGATTGTATGAACGGGCAAATTTGATAACAAAAGAAAGGGATGAAGTCACGTTAGACCAGAGCTTGCGCGAAAGACTCAAAGCTCTGGGTTATATCAAATGACCTGCTAATCCTGGTTAAAAACTGCTACAGCGTGATCCCGATCACAGCCCCCGCACATGCTTCCCTGTTTTATTCACTGCCTCCGCATCTCCTCCATCTTCATAACAATGGACAGGTTTTCCGTTTCATGAGCCACTTCCTCGCCATACATTGAAGTTGGGTTGGGTGGGTCGGTTTGGTCCGTGAATGATTCAGGTGGAGGGTATGCCTGATGGCAAATATGGTCAAGTGTTTAATATGTGGAGGGCTTCGCCTTTGGCATGCAGAGCGGCTTCCATGACCGCCTCAGATAGCGTGGGATGTATGTGATAGGCAGAAGACACATCTTGGAGTTTCATCCCCTTCTCCACACAAAGTGTCAGCTCTGCCAATAGTTCACTGGCGTTTGGTCCGAGGATGTGGGCTCCGATAATTGTGTCCTGCTCATCGGCGATAACCTTGGCCATTCCTTCCGGTTTTCCCATCGTAAGAGCCCTGCCATTCGCTTGAAAAGAAAACACTCCCGCTTGAACGCGGATCCCCTTTTCCCTTGCCTGTTGTTCTGTCAATCCCACTGATGAAAACTCCGGTTCCGTGTAAACCGCCATCGGGAGGGCATGATAACAGGCTGCGTTCTTCAATCCGGAGGCATTTTCAGCTGCCCATACACCTTCATGCGAAGCCTTGTGCGCAAGAAGTTTCCCTCCGTTCAAATCACCAATAGCATAGACTCCCGGTATCTCTGTTTCGAGATACTCATTCACTTTGACAAATCCTTTATCATCGACGAAGGACGTCCCGAGCTCGAGGAATCCCTCAGAATTGGGGATGCGCCCGACTGCTAACAATACCTTTTGGGCATCAAATGTTCGGGATTTTTTCTCCTTTAAACAAAAAGACTCCAGGGTAATTTTTTCTTTATCCCCAGAAACCTGTCGAATTTCCATCTGTGTGTATATGTTAAGTCCTTGTAATTTGAGTATCCTTTCCAGACGTTTTGTCATTTCTTGGTCGCTTCCAGGTAGAATATCGGGCATGATCTCGAGAATGGTGACTTGACAGCCGAGTCTTTGATAAATGACTCCCATTTCTAGACCGATAGCACCGGCGCCGACGATGACCAAATTATCGGGAATCTCAGCCAATTCCAGGCCCTCTTTGCTGGTTATGATTGTGTCCCCGTCAGGCTGGAGAAAGGGAAGAGTCGCAGGTTTTGATCCAGTTGCAAGTATTATTCTTTCCGCTTCATAAATGCCCTTATTATCCTCTCCTTGAACTTCGATCTGCCGTTCATTCTGTAACCTCGCATCACCCTGGACGAGTTGAACCCCATTTTTTTTCAATAGGAATTCTATCCCCCGAACAAATTTTTCCACAATTTTTTTCCGCTGCTCTTGAACTCTCCCCCAATTGCATGTCAAGTCATCCAGGGGACCGTCAAGAAATTTATTGTCTTTGGTTTCTTTGAAAATTTTCGTCTGATGAAGGAGAAACTTAGCAGGGATACATCCCCGATTCATGCATGTTCCGCCAACCCTTTCCTTCTCGAACAACACGACTTTTTGCTTCAATTGTGCTCCTCGCAAGGCAGCAACATACCCACCCGGACCTCCTCCGATTATGGCCAGATCAAATTTTTCGTTCATTTATCCTCACCTTCATAAAAATTCTCCTGTATTATACATTTTCTTCCTATTCGTTAAAACCCCAGTAAGCATCCTGAATAGAAGCACATCGTTCCCAAATCTAGGATGATTTTTAATCAGGCAGGCATTGTGCTTTCAAGCTTTTTTCCTTGACAGTAATCGAGAAAATGGTCATTAATAGTGTGATTTGATCAAGAGATTATGGCTCAGTGTGGGGATAGGATTAGCTTATGAATTCTAAAAAAAAGCTTCTGATTATCGTTTTTCTTATTGTCCTCCTCTGTTTTCCTGCCGGTGAAATGTTGCACGGACAGGAAATCTTCATCTATCGCTCTTACAAAGACAAAAATCCTCTGTTCCCGGATAACAAACTCACCCTTCATGGAGAATTTTTCGGCCAGCTCCAGCTTCCCTCTAATTTTCCCAGCTACAATGACCTCTCCGGGAAAGAAGACCGATGGACTTTTGGATTCCGGAATCGCATCTTTTTCACAGAAAACTTCTCGTTTCTCGCCCAACTTGTGACGCATGATGACGGGAGTAAACGGACAAAATTTGACTGGCATTTTTCTCTACGGTTGAATCCTCTGGAAAATTTTGTTCTCATTCTAGGTCATGACTCCAACCATGACTCCGACTACCAAAGTAACGTCGATGGCCTGGCTTATTATCTCAACCGCAATTATGTCGGTTTTAGCCTCCCGTTTCAGGTGGGTGACTTCTATTTCGAACCTTTCACATGGTTGCTTTATCACACCAACCACCTAGGCTATCTCGATCTCTCAGGAGAGAAGCTTCTCCAGGAATACGGTATTCGTATTGGAGCTTGGATACAGGAGAGCTTCGGGATGAGTCTTCAAATCGTCGCTCAATCCGAATCCTTCTTCTCCCTCGGACAGACATTCCTGGCTGACTTGATATTCCGGGTAAAACTCTTAGATTATTTGGAATTATCCTTTGGGGGCAGTATTTGGAAAGACATTCAAGAAAGCCGTCTGGGAAATAAACAAACTTTTTTCAAACTTCACTGGGGCATCGCCATTCCTTTTTAACCTGGCCTATTCATAAAATCTTTTACCCTTCGGGCAAGCCAATCTGCTTTGTTACAAACGGCTTGCGGTACATTCGTACAGCTGTGCCGTCTGTGCCTCGCAGCTAAGCTTGTGAATAATCCAGGTTAATAAACAATCAACATGATTAAATTGGGATAACTTATCGTAAGAAGCCAGGCGAGCATCACTGCATTGGCTTCGAACTTGACAACCACTGATCATTATGCTACCAAATCTTACCTCTGGATGGTTGTCATCGCATTCGGCTAAGCATGCATTTAAAATATGTGATTGCTCTCACCTTTACTACTTTACTCCCGTTTTCTTTTGCAGATGCCCAATCCTCGACTTTCTCTGATCAAGATTGTTTGACATGTCATGGCAAACCTGAAATCTCCCAGATTATGAATGATGGGAATTTGCGGACATTGTACGTTGATCCTGAGAAGTGGTCCCAAGATATCCACCACTTGGGCAAATTGACCTGCGTAGACTGTCACACGAATGCCAATCCTTTCCTTCACTTCAGAGAGGGTTTTATCGATGTGGATTGTGCCCGTTGCCATCCGATTGAAGCAGAGGAGTATCAAAAAAACATACATCTGACGTTCACGACGATCACTCCCGGAAAAGAACTTCCCCTTTGTTATCATTGCCACACCAAACATAACATCCTGCGGCATGATGATCCTTTATCTTCTGTTCACGAATCCCATGTCGGGGAAACCTGCGGGGCATGCCACCCCGAAGTCATGGTTAAAGGAATCCTGGATGGAAAATCGCTCGGAAAAATTTCGGGGCACAGGAAGGGAGACATAGCCGAAAAATTCGACATGAATGTTTGCATAAACTGTCACTACCAAGACTCGGCCCACGGCGCCAAACGTGTTTACAAAGATTTTTGCACCCGTTGTCATGATGTCCGGTCAAAAGGTAACCTTGTCATGGGGCCAACCCATCTGAATGCAACCAGGTGGGCAGGCCTCAATTTTTTCGGGAACGGTCTCCTTTTCCTTCTGTTTTTTGCATCCGGTACGCTACTCGTGTTCAGATCCCGAAAGAGAATTGTGGCGAGAATCGCATCATGGCAGGAAAACATGAAAATGCCC
The DNA here is from genome assembly GCA_030670375.1 of Candidatus Aminicenantota bacterium. GTDB lineage: Bacteria > Acidobacteriota > Aminicenantia > Aminicenantales > Aminicenantaceae. The sequence goes on from DAOVBT010000168.1 coordinate 3,974, forward strand.
GTTGTACCGGAAGAACCGGCTCCTCAGGCAACCGAAACCGCAGAAAAGCAGGAACATCATGAAAACGAATAAAAAACGCTACGCCATGTTGATCGATCTGCGCAAATGTATCGGATGCAACACCTGCGCTGTGGTCTGCAAAAGTGAAAACAATGTTCCGCTCGGCGTCTGGAGGAGTTGGGTGAAGCGGGTGGAAAAAGGAACCTATCCTCATGCTAAAGAATATTCCCTTCCCATTGTCTGTAATAACTGTGCAAAACCCATCTGCGTGACCGTGTGTCCTGTCAAGGCATCGATCCAACGACCTGACGGAATCGTTTATGTCGATCCTCACCGGTGCATCGGATGCCGGTATTGCATGGCTTCCTGTCCGTACGGCGTGCGCTATATCAATCCGCTGACAAAGATCGTCGAAAAATGTTTTTGGTGTTTTCACCGCGTGGATGCCGGGCTTGAACCAGCGTGTGTTCTTGCCTGTCCAACAGGGGCCATCCTATTCGGCGATTGCAACGATCCGGAAAGTGAAATAGCCAAAGCCCTTGCTGAGAATGCCGTTCAGGTCATCAAAGCAGAGCTGGGAACGGATCCCCGGACTTATTACATTGGACTCGACCAGGAAGTCGTGGACACAAAGGAATCGGGGGAAGAGTGATGGAGAGTCAACTTCTTTACAACATCACACATCAAGAAGCCTTTGGCATATTTATCGCTGTGTATTTTTATTTGACAGGCTTGAGCGCAGGATCATTCATCCTTTCGACACTTGCTTATGGTTTTGGGATGGAGAAATACAAATCTCTAGGTAGAGTGGGTGTTATCCTGGCAACAGTTTTGCTGATCATCGCTCCTCTATTTCTTCTGCTTCATATAAGCGTGCCTCACCGAGCCTGGCACCTTTTTGTGTACTTGAATTTCGAATCCCCGATCACCTGGGGTTCATTCCTGCTGATTCTCTATCCGATCAACTGCATCATCTACGGCTATTTCATGTTCAGGGAGCAAAAAAAGCTGGCCCGCCTCTTCGGGCTTATCGGTATTCCTCTCGCTGTATCGGTCCATGGCTATACAGGCTTTATCCTGGCTTTTGGCAAGGCAAGGGCCCTATGGAATACGGCCCTGATGCCCATATTATTTCTCGTCTCGGCGATCGTTTCAGGAATAGCCCTGATGATCCTGGTATGTATCGTGAAGGACCGCTTTTTCTCCGCACAAAAAAAGATAAACTATCCGCTTCTTGAAAATCTCGGGAAAATGTTAGCCTGGGTTATCGTGTTTGACCTGTTTCTGGTTGGGTGCGACATTCTCGTCCTTTTGATTTCACACTCTGATGCTCAGGATGTAGCCCATCTGCTTTTATCCGGTAATTTTTTCCCTTTATTCTTGATCGTGGAAAACCTGTTGGGAAAAATCGTGCCGTTTACCCTGCTTATCGTTCCACGATTCAGGAACTTGGTGACCATGATTATCGCTTCTTTGCTTGTCGTTATAGGAATATTTG
>DAOVBT010000002.1 GCA_030670375.1 Candidatus Aminicenantota bacterium
AAAGCCACCAAAATAAAAGGGGCACGCCCTCGATGGGAGGCATCCTGATCATCGCGTCCACCCTGATTCCCACTCTCCTCTGGGCAGATCTGAGCAACACCCATGTTCTGATCGCTATGAGCACCATGTTTCTATTCGGGATTCTCGGCTTCTGGGACGACTACCTGAAGATCAAAAAACACAAATCACGGGGACTGATCATCCGGCACAAGTTCATCTTCCAGATCCTGTTGGCCGGCATACTCGGGTTCGTCCTTGTCTACCTCGGATTCCAGGGCAAGTTTGATCTGCACTTGAGCCTTCCATTCTTTAAAAAATGGGTTCCTTATCTGGGATGGGCCTACCTTCCATGGATCATGTTGATCCTGGTCAGCTCTTCCAATTCCGTCAATCTCGCCGACGGGCTAGACGGACTGGCCATCGGCCTGACTTTGATAAGCGCCAGTGCCTTCACGGCTCTAGCCTACTTGGCAGGGCGCACGGACTTTGCGGGATATCTCAATATTTTCCATGTTCCCCAAGCATCGGAACTCACCATATTCGTGGGTGCCATGACAGGCGCTTGTTTGGGCTTTTTATGGTTTAATAGCCATCCTGCCCAAGTTTTTATGGGAGACGTGGGCGCTTTGTCTTTAGGAGCCAGCATCGGTGCCATCGCCATCCTTATCAAACAGGAGTTCCTCCTGTTCATGGTGGCGGGTGTGTTTATCCTGGAAGCCCTCTCCGTTCTCCTTCAGGTTTCCTACTTTCGTGTTACCGGAGGAAAGAGGATTCTCAAGATGGCTCCTCTACATCATCACTTCGAACTTTTGGGTTTGTCGGAAGAAAAAATCGTGGTCCGCTTTTGGATCCTGGGCATTATCTTTGCCCTGTTTAGTCTTGCAACATTAAAACTGAGATAAAATGGAATTACAAGGAATCAAAGCACTGGTTGTCGGTTTGGGCCGCACGGGAGAAGCCGTGTGTGACTTTCTCAACCGGCAGGGTGCTGAAGTCAAGATCAGCGAAAAATCACGCCCAGAAGACCTGGGTAACAGGATCGGTTACTGGCAGGATAAAGGTGTGGTCGTGGAAGCCGGGGGTCACAAACTCCAATCTTTCCTGGATGCCGATTTGATAATCCCCAGTCCCGGGGTTCCTTATATTCCAGAACTGGACGAGGCCAGGAAAAGAGGGCGAGAGATCATTTCGGAAATCGAACTTGCTTTCAGGTTTATAAGGGGCAAAATTGTGGGAATAACAGGAACGAACGGAAAATCCACGACCGCCACCCTCTCTCACAAAATACTGCAGGAAGGAGGACTCCAAAGCCATTTGGCAGGAAACATCGGAACACCTCTGATCCATTTTGCAGAAAAAAGCAAGCCCGATGACATATTCGTGACAGAACTCTCCAGCTTTCAATTGAGGTACATCACCAAATTTCGAGCCGCCATATCTCTCTTTTTAAACATTTCTGCGGATCATCTCGACTGGCACACAGATTTCGATGATTACTATCAGTCCAAAAAAAATCTTCTTCTCACGCAAAAAGAGGAGGATACAGCGATCCTGAACCGAGATTATCCACGGGTGTGGGCTTTGAGGCAACTGGGAAAGTTCAAGGTCTACGCTTTCAGCCAAACAGGAAAGGTTTCCCAAGGATGTTGGATCCAGGAAAATTGGATAATCCTGGCAAATGAAATCCAGGAAAAACTGATGCAGACAACCGAAACATCTCTGTTCGGAATTCACAACCGCGAAAACATCATGGCATCCGCCTTGGTTGGCCATGTTTTGGGAATCCCCGTTTCCTCGATAAAAAAATCCATCATCGGCTTCAAGGGACTGGAGCACAGGTTGGAAAAAGTAGGCGAACTGGATCAAGTGGTATTTTACAACGATTCCAAAGCGACCAACGTCGATGCTTCCCGCAAATCCATACAGAGTTTCTCTGGTCCCATCGCCCTTGTTCTCGGAGGCAGAGATAAGGGTGGAGACTTCGCTCAACTGAGGAAGCCTGTTCAAAAAAAAGTGAAGTCGATCGTGCTGATCGGGGAGGCATCAAACAAAATACAAAAATCGTTGAATGGCACTGTTCCGATGACAAAAGCTTCTGACATGAAAGAGGCCGTACATCTGGCCTATTCGGCTGCCTCCCCAAAGGGAGCGGTCCTTCTGGCACCCGGTTGCACCAGTTTCGATATGTTCCAAAATTTTGAAGAACGGGGAAAGGTTTTCAAGAGAGAAGTCAAGGCCTTGATACGAAGGATAGAACAAGGAAAAGAGTAAAAATGGAAATATTCAGACCTTTTGGCTTTGACAAACCTCTTTTCCTCGCTACTTTAGCTCTAATCTTGATCGGATTGATCATGGTTTTCAGCTCCTCCGGGGTCATTTCCAGCGATAAATTTGACCAGCCTTTTTATTATTTCATCCATCAAATCATCGGAGCAGGAGTGGGATTCATTCTTGTGGGAGGAATATTATGGGTGAGAAAACCATTCTATCAAAACGCAAACTTCATCTACGCCCTGCTTCTGCTGACACTCTTCCTCCTGGCGCTCAGTCTCATTATGCCCGCCGTGGGAAAGACCAACCGGTGGATTCAATTCATAGGACTGCGTTTTCAACCCTCAGAGCTGGCAAAGATTAGCCTGATCCTGTTTTTTGCTTATTATCTCGACCGAAAAAAAGATAAGCTGGATGAGCTACGCACACTGGCTTTTCCTCTAGCCATCCTGCTCCTTTTTATCCTTATGATCATCAAAGAACCGGATTTCGGCACGGCCTTGCTTATCTTCCTCATCGCAGCCATGATGCTTTTTTTAGCCGGCGTGAAACTCAAATATTTCCTAGCCTTCGGGATTGCTTCCATCGGATTGTTCGCATTTTACCTATTCCAAGCCAGCTATCGGTTGGATAGGGTTCGCGCTATCCTGTCTCCGACAGATGATCCCCAGGGTTTAAGTTTTCAAATCATTCAATCCAAACTTGCCGTAGGGTCAGGAGGGCTGTTTGGCGTGAATATCGGACAAAGCTCTCAGAAGCTCTTCTTCCTCCCGTGTGCTCACACGGACTACATCTACGCCATCGTGGGAGAGGAGCTTGGCCTGCTGGGAACTATGTTGATCCTTCTTCTCTTCCTCGTTATCCTGTGGAGGGGACTTCTTATTTCTTGGAGGGCACCCAACCTCGTCAGTCAGATGATGGCGGTCGGCTTCACTCTGGCCATTTTTCTCCAGGCCATGTTGAATATCAGTATCGTACTCGGATTGGGGCCTCCGACCGGGTTCCCTCTTCCTTTGATCAGTTACGGGAGATCATCTCTCATCTGCACGTTTTTCAGCATCGGTATTCTGCTCCATATTTCCCAGAGGAAAGAATCGTCGAGAAGAAAAAAATGAAAATGGACCGGAAAAAAATCATCATCAGCGGCGGCGGAACAGCCGGACACATTCACCCTGCCCTCGCTGTGGGAAAAAAGCTAAAAGAAAAGGACCCGGATTGCTCGTTGACATTTGTCGGAAGCACACGCCATTTGGAAAAACGAATTATGGCCGATTATAAAGCCCATTTTATCCCATTAAATATTGAGGGGATCAAGGGGAGGGGAATCAAGATTTTCAAATCACTTCTACTCCTCCCCTTATCTTTCCTCAAATCTTTGATGATTTTAATCCGGAAAAAGCCCGATCTGGTCATAGGCGTGGGGGGCTATAGTTCCGGACCGATCGTCCTCCTCGCTTCATGGCTCCGGATTCCTACATTGATCATGGAACAGAATATCCACCCAGGTCTTACCAACAGGCTTCTCAGGCGTTGGGTGCAGAAGGCCGTTGTTTCATTCGAACGATCCCTCCCCTACTTCAAGGAAAAGGGGATTTTCATCGGGAATCCGGTCAGGGAGGAGTTTTACACCCTAAAACCAAAGGATAGAAACGGCTGGCTAACTCTGTTGATTTTCGGCGGAAGCCAGGGATCCCATTTCCTCAACGAAAGCGTCGTGAGGGCTCTTCCTCTGTTAAAGGCAGAAAAAGAACATCTGAAAATTTTTCACCAAACCGGCGAGAAGGATTGGGAATGGGTGGAAGGAAGTTACAAACAGGAGGGATTCCCTGATGTGACAGTGGCCCCTTACTTCAAAGATATGGCAAACTACTTTCAGAAATCGGATTTGATCATCAGCCGTGCCGGTGCATCCACCATCGCAGAGCTTATTGCTTCGCAAAAAGCCTCGCTGCTCGTGCCTTTTTCTCAAGCTGCGGATAACCACCAGCTTCTGAATGCCAAAGAATTGGAAAAAGCCAACGGAGCCGAGGTCATCACGGAGGAAGAATTCCTTCCCTCGGTTTTCTTAAAAAAAATTCTCGAGTATAGCCAAAACAAACAGAAGATCACCGAAATGGAAAAAAATCTCGCTCCGCTCAAAGTTAAAAACGCGGCGGATCGGATCGCAGATCTATGTTTTGAACTCATGGAAAAAGGAGAATAGGAGGTCTTTTAGTGGTCAAGCCGACTAGCAACTTGCGAAACATCCACATGATCGGAATCGGCGGGACCGGAATGAACGGCATAGCCGAAGTGCTCCTGAACCTGGGATACACGGTCTCTGGGACAGACCTGAGCAAAAACGAAGCCACACAGAGACTCAAACGTCTCGGGGCAACGATCTCCTATGGGCATACCGCAGATAAGGTCCACGGTGCCGATGTCGTTGTGATATCTTCGGCCATCCAAGAGGACAATGTCGAAGTTGAAGAAGCCAGACGCTTAAAAATTCCGGTGATTCCCCGAGCCGAAATGCTGGCAGAGCTGATGAGGCTAAAGAATGGTGTGGCCGTGGCAGGGTCCCACGGAAAAACCTCGACAACGTCCATGATCGCCCAGGTCCTGGAAGATGCGGGGAAAGATCCCACGATCATTGTAGGCGGCCGTTTGAACACCGTCGGAGCCCATGCCAAGCTGGGCGAGGGTGAATACATCGTAGCCGAGGCAGATGAGAGCGACAGGTCATTTCTGTACCTCTCGCCTTTTATCGCCGTGCTCACCAATCTGGACGAGGAACATCTGGATCAGTATGAGACAGTCGAGGAGATCAAAAAGACCTTTGTCAATTTTGCCAACAAAGTCCCGTTTTATTGTCCTGTTATCCTCTGCCTCGACGATTCCAACCTCCAGAGCCTGATTCCTCAGCTGGACAGGAAAATCATCACATATGGTTTTTCCACCCAAGCTGATGTGTTCTCCAGAGATCTTCAGTTCCATGAATACACCAGCACGTCTACCCTATACTGGAAAGGAAAGGAAATCGGAAAATTGCGTCTGAATGTTCCTGGAACTCACAACATACACAATGCCATGGCGTCTGTAGCCGTGGGGCTCTATCTGGATATTCCGGCAACCACAATTCTCCAAGCGCTGGAAAAATACACAGGGATCGGACGCCGGTTCGAACTCAAGAAAAAGGTAAACAATATCTCCATTATCGAAGACTATGCCCACCACCCGACAGAAATCAAAGCAACTTTAGAGGCAGCCAAACAGGGATGGACCTGCCGTACGATCGCCATCTTCCAACCCCATCGTTACTCCCGCCTCTCGATGCTGATGGATGAATTCGCCACGTCTTTCAATCAAGCAGATATTTTGCTGCTGACGGATATCTATCCCGCAGGAGAAAAACCGATAAAAGGAGTGACAGGAAAAGCCCTGTATGAAGAAATTCAGGAATTCGGGCACAAAAATGTCTATTTTGAGAAGGATCTGGGAAAAATTCCCGATCTTGTGGAAAAGATGGCAAAGCCTGAGGACATGATTTTTGTTTTGGGAGCCGGAAATATCAACAAGGTTATCCCAGAAATCATCAAGCGTCTGGAAAGGAGGAAATGAACTTGCAGACTTCTTACAGGAGAAAACGCGGAAAAATCGAGACAAAAAAAATCCACAGAAAGATAAAACTGAAACTAAGACATATTTTGTTGACCTTTGTGCTGCTGGTCGGATTTTTTTACGGATTCTCCCGGCTTTATCTTTTTTTGATCACTTGGGAAAAGCTCATCATCGACAAGGTGGAAATCATTTGTCAAAAGGAGGAAATCCAGAGGGATTTCCAGCACTATTTTGAAAAGAGATATTTAGGAAATATATTGCTCTTGAACATCGGAAATCTCCAAGAGCTGTTGGCCACACACACGTGGACCGAGGATATTCATATCCGGAAGATCTTTCCTTCCACGATAAGAATCGAAACCACGGAAAGAATCCCGATCGCCCTTCTGGAAAAGGAAGGCTATTTTTTGATAGATAAAGACGGCGTCCTTCTCCAAAAGATATCACCCGGTGATAGGTCCGATTTGCCCGTGCTCATCGATGCCAACAGATTCCGGAAAGATTATGATAGGAAACTTGCTTTGGCCTGGGCTTGTTTGGATAACTTAGAGGGCTCGGCTCGAGACAAAATCAGCATGATGGACCTGACCGAATATGAAAATGTCTCGTTGCAATTAAGAAATTCAGGAACTTGGCTAAAACTGGGAGACAGCCATTTCAAGAAAAAATATCAAATGTTCGTAAAAAACATGGCCCTGCTCAAAACGTATGGGCCTTTGGAATACATCGATTTCAGGTATGAGGGTCGTTTTGTTTTGGGGCCTCTGCCGCAAAAAAAGAGGAATAACGCCCTCGACTCTGAGAAGGAGGCTTTTTAATGCCTAAAAACAGCTATGTCGTTGGACTGGATATCGGAACAAAAAAAGTCGCCGCTATCATCGGCGAAATCACCGAAGAAAAGAAGGTGGAAATTATCGGTATAGGGACAGTCGAATCCAGAGGACTGAGAAAAGGGATCGTTGTGAATTTGGACTCTACTGTGGATGCGGTAAAAAAAGCTCAAGAAGAGGCAGAACTCATGGCCGGAGTGGAAATAGATGCGGCTTTTATTGGCATCTCGGGTGCCCATATCAAAAGTTTTAACAGCAGAGGTGTCATCGCCGTATCGGGAAAAAACAGGGAGATCAGTCGAGAGGATATAAAGCGTGTCATCGAGCAATCCAAAGCCGTGGCCATTCCTCCAGATAGAGAGATCATACACATCATTCCGCAGGAATTTGTCGTCGATGATCAGGATGGGATCAAAGACCCTCTTGGAATGAGCGGGATCAAACTGGAGGTCAATGTCCATATCGTAACAGGCGCAATAACTTCTGTGCAAAATTTGAGGACGTGTGTGGCCCGCGCTGGAATAGAGATAGAACAGGTTGTCTTGAACCAGATAGCGACCAGCTCTTCTACTTTGACTCACGACGAGATGGAATTAGGAGTCGGTTTGATCGACATTGGAGGAGGCACGACGGAAGTGGCCATTTTCGAACGGGGAAGCCTCTGGTATACATCCGTCATCCCGATCGGAGGAGACAATTTCACCAACGACATCGCCGTGGGATTGAGGACTCCGATTCCTGATGCAGAAAAAATCAAGAAAAAATACGGCTGTGTGTCCCAGCCTCTTGTGGATGAACAGGAAACCATCGAAGTGCCGACGGTTGGGCGGGGGAAAAAACCTCGCGTGCTCTCCAGGCAACTTCTGGCCGACATCATCCACCCAAGAGCAGAGGAGATTTTCCGGCTTGTCGATAATGATATCAAAAGGATGGGGTATGAAAAATCATTGAATTCCGGGATCGTGATCACGGGAGGAACAGCCCTGTTGGACGGGCTCGAGGAAGTGGCCGAAGAAATCTTCGACCTCCCCGTGAGACGAGGAGATCCCAGCGGTGCCGGAGGCCTTGTAGACCGCGTCGGCACACCTGACTTTGCGACCACAGTCGGCCTCATCCAATACGGATATAATCTTTATAAGGAAACAGGTCTACCAAGAGACCGTAAAAAAGGCTTCTGGTCAAAATTTAAAGATTGGCTAAAAGAGGCATAGGAGGCAAAATGAGTGATCCATTGAAAGGCAAACTCAAATTTCACCTGGTGGAGGAGCGTTTCGGCGCAAACATCAAGGTCATCGGGATCGGTGGTGGAGGCGGCAATGCCATCAACCGGATGATCGAAGCCGGTATTGAAGGCGTGGAGTTCATCGCTGTGAACACAGACCTTCAAGCGCTCTCCAATAACAAGGCAGGTTTAAAAACCCAGATCGGGAATCAGCTTACAAAGGGATTGGGAAGCGGAGGAAGTCCGGACACCGGCAAGCAGGCGGCTATGGAAGACACGGAAAAATTGATCGAAATCATCGAAGGCGCAGACATGGTGTTTCTGACCACAGGTCTCGGAGGAGGGACAGGAACAGGAGCGACGCCGATTTTTGCCAATCTTGCGTCCGAGATGGATATCCTGGCCATTGCCATCGTCACCTTGCCGTTCGAATTCGAGGGGAGGATACGAGCCAAACAAGCTCAAGAAGGATTGGAAGAACTCAAATCGGCCGTGGATACCGTGATCTCCATTCCGAACGAAAGGCTGTTGGAAACCGTCAATTTGGATACATCCATCCAGGATGCCTTCAAGATGGCTGATGACATCCTTCGCCAGGCCGCCCAGGGCATTTCTGATCTCATCACCAAGCCGGGTTTGATCAACCTGGATTTCGCCGATGTGAAATCCATCATGAAGGGCATGGGCATGGCTTTCATGGGAACCGGCATCGCTGCAGGAGAAAACCGAGCCGTCGATGCGGCCCAAAAGGCCATATCCAGTCCGCTTCTTGTCGACACATCTATCGAAGGGGCCCACGGCGTTTTGATCAACATAACCGGCGGCAAAGATATCACCTTGCTCGAGGTTTCAAAATCTTCCCAGCTCATCCACAGTTTGGCCCATCCCGATGCCAACATCATTTTTGGTACGGTTATCGATGAAAGCATGAAGGAGATGGTCAAAGTAACCGTGATCGCAACCGGTTTCGATCAGATGGCAGAAGACCGGGTCGCCACGCCCGGAGACTTTCCGGCAGCACGTCCTGATACACCCCCTCCGTTCGAAGCTCCTCAAGAAACGCCGCCCTACATCTTCGAACCCAAAGGAAGCGAGACTCTGTGGCAAAGGCCGACCTGGGAAAAACAGTGGGAACCCTTTGAAACCCCATCTTTTATTCGTCGAAACAAGCAAACATCCCTGAGAAAACATCCTCATGAATCGAGCTGACCTCGCGGTCCTCAACTGCAACCAATTATTGACCTGTCAAGGTCCGATTCCGAAGAGGAAGACCGCTCTCCAGGACGTCGGGCTTTTGGAGAATGGTTGCATCGCCGCCTTCAAAGGAGAGATCGTTTTTGTTGGCGACGAAGAGGCCTTTCATCGTGATGTTCAGATGTCCGATGACGGCATTTGCATCGATGGCCAGGGCCTCACAGGCCTCCCTGGATTCGTGGACCCTCACACCCATCTGCCGTTTGCCGGGAGCCGGGAGCATGAGTTCAACCTTCGCGTGAAAGGATACACCTACCAACAACTCGCCCAGCAGGGCTTGGGCATCCAGACAACCGTCAATGCCACACGACAAGCTTCGGACGAGGAACTGCTTTCTCTTTGTCTATCCCGGCTCGACAGCATGCTTATCCACGGCACCACGACGGCAGAAGCCAAAAGTGGATATGGCCTGAACAAAAAGGATGAGTTGAAACAGCTTCGCGTTATAAAAAAAGCCAACGCGGCCCATCCTATCGACATCGTTTCCACGTTTATGGGAGCTCATGAGGTTCCGAAAGAATACAAGGACCGAAAGGCCGAATACATGGACCTCCTCACTCAGGAAATCCTGCCGGAAGTGAAAAACCAAAACCTGGCTGAATTTTTCGATGTTTTCTGCGAGGAGGAAGTATACTCTATCGAAGAGACCAGAGAATTAATCCATGAAGCAAAAAAAGCGGGCTTCAAGATCAAAATTCACGCCGATGAATTCACCCCGCTAGGGGGAGCTCAATTGGCCGCAGAAGAAGGGGCCATCTCTGCAGAGCACTTGATCGCCATTACCGAAGAAGGCATCGAAAAAATGGCCCAAAGCCCGACTGCTGCCATACTGTTGCCCGGTGTGTCATTTTTCCTGATGGAACATAAAACGGCACCGGCCCGCAGGATGGTCGAGCAAGGCGTTATCGTAGCCTTAGCCACGGACTTCAACCCAGGAAGTTCGATGACCGAATCCATGCTTTTTATCCTGCAACTTGCCGTCTTCACCCTAAAAATGGGGATCGAAGAGGCCATAAACGCCGCAACCGCCAATGCCTCCTATGCTTTGGAAAAACAAGAGCAGGTAGGAAGTCTGGAAATCGGAAAAAAGATGGACCTTGTCCTATGGGATGTGCCTACTTATCCCTATCTGGTCTATCACCTGGGAGTCAATCCGGTGAAGCACGTGATCAAAAACGGAAGAATAGTCGTTGAGGACGGAAGAATTCTCACAACCTAAAACCATGATTCCTCCGGTAAGAAATCCACAAAGGTCTCTGTTGCACATGCCTTCCCCAAATCCGCACACACGGGCAGGGATGATCCTGGGGGCACTTGTGTTGGACGACAACCGGCATGATTCTTCAGCTAGGACGTTATGATCTCTTTCAGCTGAGCTTCCAATTGAGGCTGGGGCTGGACGCCCACGAGCCTCTCTACAACTTCTCCCTTTTTAAAAACGAGAAGAGAAGGGATGGCCATTATTTCGTAGTTTTGAGCCGTGTTCATGTTCTCGTCTGTGTTCATTTTGACAACCTTCAGCTTATCTCCCATCTTCTCTACGACCGCTTCCAGCATTGGGGTCACCATCTGACAGGGAGCGCACCAAGGAGCCCAGAAATCCACCAAAACGGGAATATCGGATTCCAACACCTCAGACTGGAATGTGTTCTCATCAACTTCTTTGATGTTTGTCATTTTGTTATTCTCCTATATCGAATGTTTTCAAAATATTTATTATCCTGTTATCAGAAATTTTGTAACAAATTTTATTTTTCTCCCGTCTCCCGGCGATGATGCCAGCCTCCTTCAAGACTCCCAAGTGTTGGGATACATTGGGCTGAGACAGGGATAGACATTTTTGCACTTCTCCGACACAACACTCCCGCTCCATCAGATTTGCCATTATTCTCAATCTCGCCGGATGGGCCAAGGCCTTGAATTTTTCTGTAATCTCGCTGTATTGTTGTGTTTGTCTTTTCATCGCCCCTCCCTAAAAATCAAATCACCATTTTAGCCCAACCAGCAATCCGAGCAGCATGCCATACAGGATGCTCGACCAGGGTTTGCTGGTGATGATGCAAGTGCCAGTCTTGCATCCCACGAACCGGTACAATAAATAACCCAAAATTCCGCCCACAATCACTCCGATGATAACTTTCACTTTTTCCTTCTTCATAATAACATTGGAATATTCAGCCTTTATTATATACAATTATTTAGATATGTCAAGCAAAATAAATTCAGTCCAGAATTGCCTGGATTATTTACAAGTCAAGATTGCTGCAGCGACAAGGCAGTGGCCCATGAGTTGTATTTATATACTACGATTGGGCTGCAACGAAGTCGATGTTGTGAGATTGGCCCTTAAATAGTCCAGCTCAGAAGTATCTGTCCATTTGTCTGTATTGTATAGCCTCCGCAATATGCGAAGGAAGAATACGCGCCTCCCCGCTCAAATCAGCGATCGTTCGTGCCACTTTCAGGACACGGGTGTAGGCCCTGGCGCTAAATCCCAGGCGATCGACGGCCATTTCCAAAAGTTTCTCCCCCTCTTCATTGATCGGGCAAAACTTTTTCACATCCCGCGTTTCCATCTCGGCATTGCTGTAAATCCTTCTCTCCGCAAACCTCCTAAGCTGTACGGTTTTGGCTTTCGCAACCCTCTCTCTAATCACATGTGACCTTTCCCCCTCCACTTTGGAGATGATATCCTGAAACTCGACTTTGGGCACTTCGATCTGGATATCGATCCTATCGAGTAAGGGTTTGGACAATTTGGAATAATATCGGGTTTGCAGGCTGTCCGAATACTCCACACCATCGCAGGGATTCATCGCCGCCACCAGCATAAAGGAGGAAGGGTAAGAAACACTCATCAAAACTCTAGAGATGGTCACCTTTCTGTCCTCCAAGGGTTGTCTCAAATCATCGAGCACACCTTTGCGAAACTCAGGAAACTCATCCAGAAACAACACACCGTTGTGGGCCAAGCTGACTTCCCCTGGCCGTGGGATGGAACCTCCCCCGATCAATCCAGCATCCGAGATGGTGTGATGAGGGGACCGGAAAGGTCTTTCACCCACGGCTCCTCTGTCCTTCAACAAACCGGCAACGCTGTAGATTTGCGTGACCTGTATGATTTCTTCAAAGGTCATAGGCGGCAAAATGGTGGGAAGCCGTTTGGCCAGCATGGTTTTCCCTGCTCCTGGAGGCCCGATCAAAAGGACATTGTGCAAGCCGGCAGCAGCGACTTCCAGAGCTCTCTTGACGTGCTGTTGGCCTTTTATTTCACGAAAATCCACTTCGTATGATGCATCCGGAAAAAGTTCGGAAAACAAATATTTTTTTGGTGAAATCGGGGGTTCTGCATCACTCAATAAGTTCACAACCTGGACCAAGTTATCCAGGCTGAAAATGTCCATATCCGGAACGAGCGCGGCTTCCCGTCCATTCTCTCTGGGAATGACAATGCCTTTGAATCCCATTTTTTTGGCGAGCACTGTGGAAGAAAGAACTCCTTTGACGGGCTTCAGCCTCCCATCCAACGCCAACTCCCCGAGGAATAAAAAATCGCAAAGGCTCTCTTCGGGAAAAAGGTCGTATGAAGCAAGGATACCCAAAGATATCGGAAGATCATATGCAGAGCCCTCCTTTTTTCTGTCCGCAGGCGCAAGATTCACGATGATCTTTCGAGGAGGAAAGCCATAGCCGCAATTCTTAAGAGCTGCCCGAATTCTTTCCTTGCTCTCCCGGATGGCCGTATCGGGCAGGCCGACTGTTGTGAACGCAGGAAGCCCCAGGGAAACATCGACCTCCACCTCAACAAGATACGCTTCGATTCCATAAAGCGAAGCACTGGAGACTTTGAACAGCATGAGACCCACCTTATAAAGACGACAAGACCAATTGATTTATGTCATTGGGTGGGAGGAAAACGGATATATTATTCTTTGCTTTCGGTAAAGTCTTTGGCTAGATTTTCCAGCTCATCCTCGATATCCTTTTGGGTTTTGAATTTCACCTTCGTGACACGGAGGGGAACACCTTTTTCCTTGGCGATAAATTTGATTTCATCTTTTTTCCTGGGCTCTTCCTTTTTAGGTGTTTCTTTTTCCTCTTCCTTCTTTTTCTTCAATCGTTCCTTACCGACTATTTTTCTTTCGTCCTCTCTAATCTTTTCTTTCACCACGGGAATGGCCAATTTAGTGATCTCTTTGAGCGTCTCAAAAACGCCTTTTCCCTTGATGGCACAGGTTTCTATATACGGAAATCCGATGGGATTCAAGAGATTATTGAAGGTCTCTACAGGAATCAAATTATCCAAATCGCGTTTATTGTATTGAAAGACAAGCGGGATAAAGTTTATATCCACGTTGTGCTCCAGGAGATTCCTTCGAAGCCCATCGAAACTCTCCAGATTGGCATCGAGAAGAGGAATTTGGGAATCTGCTACAAAAACGATCCCGTCGACGCCTTTTAAAACGCTCTTCCGCGATGCCGCGTAAAAAACTTGACCAGGAACGGTCATGAGTTGCAGATGGATTTTAAAATTGTCGATAATACCCGCTTTGACCGGAAGCAAATCAAAAAACAACGTTCTCTCGGTATCGGTTTCCAAACAGATCAGTTCTCCCCGGAAATCAGCATCCATGTTCGTGTATATGTAACGCAGGTTTGTGGTTTTGCCGCTTAATCCTGGTCCATAATAAACGATTTTTAAGGCAAGATTTCCCGTAGCGTAATTCACGAAGGCCATTATCTTTTTCTACTCGATCTTTCTGGATTATTTCTTAACACAATAATTTCTTCCCGTCAATCCTGTCTCCTGGCTAAACACTTCTACAGATGAAGCCAGGACCTGTCCAACTATTTAGTCAAAGGAGATCCCAATAAATGAATATTATACCAGAGTTTGATCAAAGATTAGCAAACATTTTTTTGTATTTATCCACAACCTTTGGCCAGGAATAGTTTTCTCTCACATAGGTAAATCCATTATTTCCCAAGACTTCTCTCAGTTTTTTGTCATTCAACAAAAGGTCCAAATCGGCCGCGAACTCTTGATAATCGGCATAATATATGCCGCCTTTTCCGTTGATGCAATGCTGTTTGAGTGGGTCTGTTTTTTCCTGAACGATTATCGGAGTTTGGATGGCCATGGATTCCAGCGCTGCCATACACAGGCTTTCAAAATACGAAGGATGGATCGTCGCCAGCGCACCACGCATGGCTGCGTTTTTATCTTCCTGTGAAACAAATCCCAAGCACCTGATTCCTGGATGAGAAGGCAATTCCATCAACAACTTTCCGATCAACACCAACTTCAGGTTTGGGTTTTGGCGGTAATACCTGAGGAAATAATCGATTAGCTCACCACACCCCTTTCCTGGTTCTATACGACCGGCATAAAGGATGTACGGAACCGATATCCTGTGTCTCTGGAAAAACATGCGCGTATCCACTTCCTCCGGTATATCCACCCCAACCCCGACAATCTCCTGATATTTTTCCTCAAAGGAAAACTGACGGCTGAGCATATCTTTCTCTGATGCGGTGTTGAACATGAAAACATCCGGAGCGGAAAAAACCTCCTTCATGATACCCAAGTGTAAAGCCGGCTCATCATGAGCTGTGGGAACCAGCACCTTCTTCCCTTGGATTCTTTTCAATCCCCAATAGGTGTTGTAGTACAGATAGGTGAAAAAGATGAACAAATCATGCTCCTTTTCCTGCTTTTCCAGAGCGTCCAGGAGTGCAGGGCTGGACGGGCCCTGTTTTTCCATCCATTCCCATTCATCCTTTTGGGTATGATCGTTAAAGAAAATCCAGTCCGAGTATTTATTGAATGACTCGATGTCCCGTTCCCGATCCACCAAAAACCGCTTGATATGGACACCGTTCAGTAGTGACTCCCCTGGGGAATATTCATTTTCCCAGGTTACGTAATCCTTTGCCGTTGTGGTGTAAACCGTGCAGTCATATCCCGCTTTAACCATTTTTTCCGCGATCTGCCGGCAGTGAAGTTCTGATCCTCCCATGACCTCTTTGCCGTACCGCTGAACCACAAATGCTAGCTTCATTTTTTCAACTCATCAATCATCCGAATCAAAATTTCTTGTTTGTCGATATTTTTAAACCTCTCCAGTCTTTGCCTTTGTCCCAGGATGATATCCTGTCTCAACTTTTCCTGATGCACTACAACATCGATCAGCTCAGCGACGTAATCCACCTTTTTGTGCTTGATCAGGACTCCAGCTCCATCCAGTGTGAAAGGAACCGCCGTGCAATCGTAGGCAATGATCGGAAGGTCGAATACCATGCTTTCTATGAAGGGCAATCCGAATCCTTCATGTTCGCTCAACGACAGAAAAACATCTGCGGCCTTGTACAGAGAAAACATTTCATCGTCGGGGATATGGCCGGTAAAACAGATCTCCTCCGGTTTCAGGTAAAACTCATCAGCTAATCGGACCAGGCTTTTATAGTATTGGGGAAGGGAAGATGTTTTCCCTACGACGATCAACCGCACGAGCGGAGATATGTATTTTTTAAAATAAAATAGAACACGAATGAGATCGTCGATCTTTTTGTTCGGAACGATCCGCCCCACGAATAAAATATTAGTCCGATCGTCCCGGAACAATTCGTACATAAAACGATTCATGGGTTGGTTGTATTTCTTAAAATCCACAAAAAGGGGAAAGACCTCGGTTTTTGTGTACCCGCCCTGAACAAGTTCCTGACGATTGAATTCCGAATCGGCCAGTGCCATGCTCACATGGGGCACCAAAGATGTCAGTTCTTCTCGCCCCAAGCGGGAGATGCGCGCCATTTCCGGGCTGAATCCCTCGAAGAATTCATGCGGCGTGAGGTTGTGATACAGGATGACTCTGCGGGATGGCAATTCCGCAAACGCTGCAGTCAAAGGCGAGGGGAGGGCATAATGGAGGAAGGTTACATCTGAAGGATCAGGCTTGCCGTATGCGGAAAACAGTTCACATGCATCTTCAAGCCCTTCATCTCTGGTCAAACAATAAATTTCTGAATGAAATCCTTGAGAGAGAAAAAACTCTTTCATGTGAAAAGCCGTATCCCCGATCGCATCCCCCCGGTGAAAGGCCGGGACGAGCTGGTCAACTCTCATTTTTTGCCACCCTTTGGATAAAATCGAGCAGGATCGTGCTCACATTTTCCCTGCTGAATTTTTCGAGAGCTTTTTTCTGGGATAGGACGATCTTTTCTCTAAAAACCTCATCTTTGTGCAGCTTATCCAGGAGGGCTGCCGTTTTGGCAAAATCTTTTTCGTGGACAAGGATCCCTCCCCCGTTCATGGTCTCCTCGATGGCTCCTGCAGCATAAGCCACCACGGGAAGCCCCAGATAATAAGATTCAACAAGGGGAACGCCAAACCCTTCGTGCTCGCTCATACTCAAGTACACATCGGCCAACTGAAAACACGCGAGGAGCTCAGCAAAATCCACCCGTCCGGGAAAATGGACATCGGACAATTCCAACTCCTCCACATGCCCTTTGAGGGCCGCAAGATAACGTTCCATTCCTCTGAAATCTCCCACGAGAAGAAGCTGGGAATCGGGATTGAAATATTTTTTGTAAAAATGGAAGGTTTTGATCACGTCCTCGAATTTTTTGTTCGGGATCACTCGGCCCACGAACAGGATGGTAAATTTCCCGTTGTCGTATATCTGCCGGACCACAGGATCCGGCTTCCCGTCAAACTTGGAATAATCGATCAACAGGGGAAGAACCCCTGTGTTGGCATATCCCAGCGACTCCAGTTCTTTGCGATTGAACTCTGAATCGCCGAGCGCAAGATCCACTTTATCCACAAAAAGCTTGATCTCCAAACGCCCTTTATAACATTCGCGACTCAGGATCCGATGGGTGTCCAGGAAGAATTCGTAGGGAGTGATGTTGTGGTAAATCATGACCCTTTTGTCCGGGATCCGGAAGAACATCTTCGAGACGGGCGAACCGATCGAGAAATGGAATATGACAACATTGGAAGGAGAGCTAAATTTCTTGTATTCCCTGAAATCCTTCGCGTATTTCGCCATGCGCGGTTCGTAAAACCGGGTGAATATCTCGGATCTATGACCTTTTTTCTTCAGGGCTTTTTGAATTTCCAGCATTTCATCGGATATGGCGTCTCCGTATGTAAGGGATGTCGCAAACTGATGAATTTCCACTATTGCTCCTTTTCCAGTTGATCAAGAATGGATAGGTATTTGTTCTCGATGACATCCCACGTGTAATGTTGCTGGAAAAACTCTTTGCCGTTTTTACCCATCGCGTCACGAAGTTGGGGGGCGAGAAGGAGCAGGCGAAGGGCCTCCTTGAATTCGAAGTAGCTCCGGTAATAAAGCCCTGCATTGCTCCGCATACACTGGCCTCGCAGGACTTCGCACCGGGCGTTGGCCAAAACCGGTTTGCCCATGGCCCATGCTTCCAATGTCACCATGGACAAACTTTCATAAAAGGAGGACATCATCAACATCAGAGCGCCATCGAGGCCCGAAAACTTGTCTTCCTCGGATAAAAACCCGAGATGGATGATATCGGGGTGGGCGGGAATATTCAGCTTGCTGCTTCCAATCAATACCAGTTTGACATCCGTAGATTCCTCCTGTTTGAACCTCTGAAAAAATTGGAACAGCTGGGCGCATCCCTTATTCTCGTCGATTCTTCCGATATAGATGACGTAATCTCCGGTGATGCCGTATCGCTGGCGAAAATCATCCGGGGAAAATGTTTCGGGAATCTCTGTTCCCACTCCCACCACATCTCCCAAAATATCCTGATTCTGGGAGAGGGACTGGATCATGTTTTTCTCTTCCACTGAATTGTATATGAATGCCCTCGGTTTCCTGAAAAGGTCCTTGAACAGGCTGAGATGGATGATCGAATCATGCTCGGCTGTGGGCACGAGGATGCTTTTATGGGGCAGGGCGTTTATTCCCCAGTAGGAATGGTAATACCGATAGCTGAAAAACAGGAAATAGTCATAGTCGTTTTCGTGATCTCTGATATAGTCGATCAATGCGGGAGCTAAGGGGCCTTCCTCCTCCAACCACTTTAGCTCTTCATCGAATGTATGTTCATTATCCACGATGTGGTTCTGGATGCGGCCGAACCTTTCGGGATCCCTGGATCGGATCACGGGAAACCGTCTGACGCAGATACCGTTGACCATCTCCTCTCCCTCAGAATAAAAATTCTTCCAGGTTATGTAATCATAAGCCTGGGTTGTCAAAACTTCCACTTCACAGAATTTTTTCAGGTGTTCGACAACCCAACGGCAGTGCAATTCTGCCCCACCATTGATCTCTAAACCATACCTTTGCACGACAAAAGCGAGTTTCATCCGAATACTTTGCTCTCCAGGGTTTTCTCTCTATTTCCCAAAAATTCAAAATCCTTTTCCATGATGCGGGTTTTGAGTTTCAGGTTCTCCTGTTCGATCTTCAATTTAGTCAGCTCCACAACGATGTTATACGAGAGATTTCAGACTCTCCTTAAATTTTCAGTTTTGCATACACGCTCTGAACATCCAGGATATCGGGAAGGGGGCGGAGTTTCATGTGTTCGATTTCATGTACTTCTCGTACGGTGAATATCCCGTCCTTTATCTTTTGCTCGATTTTTTTTTCGACTTCTTCCAGAATTCTTTCCTGCTCTTTTTTTCTCAAACATTTGATCTCTAAAAAGTCAGTCATTTTTTCTTCCCTTGTCATTTTTTTTATCATTTTAATGAAAAACTTAGATTGGGGTCAAACCTTGACATTGTACATTCTGTTGAATAAGACTTTTTTTTGAAAATTGTCCAATGTCAAGGTTTGACCCCAAAATTGCTTAACGTATGTAGCCTAAGGCTTTCAGCTGCTTTTTAAGCTCTTCATCCATTTCAAGCTTTCCGGTCTTTTTCTTCTGGGCAGCCTTGTAGATTTCATTGATTTTCTGGATGATATGATTCGCCAACTGAGGTTGCTCGTCGGCAATATTCTGCTGTTCTTCCGGATCCAAAGCCAAGTCATACAGCTCCACGGGACTCAAAACGGGTGGTGGACAGATGAAAAAACTGATGTCCTCCGGGCCAAGTCTCTTGCTGAGAATGAGCTTTTTTTTCTCCCGATTCATGGCAATCTTCTGAGGAATACGGGAAGCGAGAACATTCGAAGCGACATCCGCCAAAAACATCCTGTCTCCCTTTTCTTTTTCTTTAATCAGAGGAAAAAGACTCTGGCCATCTATGTCTAGAGCAGAAAAATCGATTCCTGTTTCTTCTAAAACGGTGGGGAAAATATCCACAAGCGAGACGATGTCATGGATCCTCCGGCCGTTGAACCGAGACTCCGGGAATTTGATGATGAGGGGAACTTTTAAAGATTCATCATACAAACTGTGCCCGTGACCCCATCCATGATGCTCGAAGAATTCTTCACCGTGATCGCTGGTGAATATGATCATCGTCCGATCGTAAAGACCGGCATCTTTGAGAGCCGTGATCAATGGACCGATCAACTTTTCATCCGTGTAACGGATTTCTCCGTCGTATAAGCCAATGATATTCTGGCGGTCCGTTTCTGTGAGCTCTTGGAAGATACCCTTCATCCCTCCCATAAAGCTCATCAAATCGAGGTGACGCCATCGAGGATTTTCTTCCAAAAACATCGTTTTGTAGGGATACGGGCAGGCATACGGACTGTGAGGCTGGAATGTGTGAAGGAACAGAAAAAAACTTTTGTCTTTCTCCCGCTCCAACCAACGTTTTGCGGCGTGATACAGATGTTCGGCAGAATCTTGCCGCAAAACCCCTCCTTCATCGCTGTAGGAATTAAAGCCCTTGGAAAAACCGAATTTTGCACTTACAAAACCTCCCCCGGTAAGTGCGGCACAATAAAACTGATTGGCCCGCAGGATATCGGCCAGCGTTAACATGGAAGGATCCATGGAATCATATTCATACGAGACCTGATGGTTAACTCCGTGCAGGGATGTAAGTAGGCTCACATGGGAGGGAAGAGTCCAGGGCGAGGAGGCATAGGTATTCAAGAATGTCACTCCATCTGCAGCTAATGCATCGATATGAGGACTGGTCTCCCTTTTGTACCCATAACATCCGAGATGGTCGGCCCTGAGAGTATCTATCGATATAAGAATGATGTTAAGATCCTCCTCCTGTTTTTGAAAATACAGGGGATTTACCCAAAAAGAATGATGGGAATTATCCCCTTGTGTCTCGAAAAGGATATTCAATTCTTCATGCCGTCCAGGCAGATCGATCGTGAACAGCTGAAAGACAAAAGACTCTCCGTCCTTAGGGGGTTGCATGTGCTTCTGAAATATATTCTGCCTTTTCCCGTCAGCTTCCAGTTTCACCAAAAAAGTAACCCCTCTTTTTGCAAGGGCTCCGTTTTCCGGAGGTTTATCCAAGCTGTTGTTTCGGGTGATAGCAATGCCAAAATCCAAACTCAGGTTTTTGCGCGGCGTTATCCTGTAGCTGATGACACTTCTGGGTGGACAATACAGGGCATTGACTTCTCTGCCTTTAAGCTTCAGCTTCCTCTTGATGCCATAAGGATTGTTCCCCGATCCATAATCCAAAAGCGGATAAGATTCTATCGGAAAAAGGTCTTCAAACTCGGGTGAGTCACGTTGAACCTTGGTTAAAGGGCTGATGATGATATTGTTCTTGTCAAGATTATCGATAAACCGGAAGAATCGGGGCTCAGACCCTGTGCGGGATGAGCAGGCTACGAAGGAAAGAAAAAAAATGAATAGGAAAAAAATGCCTGTTTTTTTAAACATCAAACTCTATCCCATGGCATTTTAATGGATTTGCAGCACCGGTTCAACTCAACTTTTGGGGAAAGAATTGATATACTGTCCCCGTATTTATGGTAAAAAGAGAAAATTCCCAAGGTTCTGTCGTTTTACTATTGGAGGAAACGGAGATTTATTATGGAAATGCGAAACAAAATTAGGATCGGCGTGATAGGAGGAGCTTCTCCGGATCCCAAGTACCGCCGGATCGCCTATGATGTAGGACAATGGATTGGAGAAAAGGGCGCCATCCTGGTCTGTGGCGGATTGGGAGGCGTCATGGAAGCCGCTGCCCGTGGCGCCAAAAAAGCCGGGGGGATAACCGTCGGAATCCTGCCCGGAACTTCCCACGAAGACGCCAATGCCTACATCGACATCCCGATTGCCACGGGTTTGGGATACAGCCGAAACTCCCTAGTCGCCATGAATGCGGATGTCCTTATAGCTGTGGATGGACAGTTCGGAACCCTTACAGAGATCGCCTACGGGAATATATACGGAAAAAAGGTCATCGGCATCGGAACATGGGACATCCGGGGAGTGAAAAATGCGGAAACGGCCGAAGAGGCTATCGATTTGGCACTCAAAGATTATTTCCCCCTCACATCATAAAAGCGAAAAATACTGGCTAAGTTCCATGCGCAATCAAATCCTATTTCTATTTTTTTTCAAAAAGTAAAGGATAAGCCTAAGCGGGCGGTTATGAGGTCGGTATTAGAGATTTGGAGGATAGATCCTTCGCGCAAGTATTCCGCCTTTCCGCCCTTTAGATAGCGGGCTCCCAAATCAATAAAAATCGCAAATGTTTTCTGTTCTCTGTTTTTTCTGATCTCATAAACTCTCATCAACAATCCACATCCAGCCCCGCAACTCCAAGTCCAATCGCTCTGGTTGACAGAGCTTGCTATTTTTTTATTGCTCCATCCCTGGTCGTAAATGCCTGTTTCCGTCCACAAATAATGAAATCCGACCAGTCCTTCGACGTAAGGCCGAAACTTTCCCTCTGGAGGTTGGGCACGAAACACCAAATGGCACATCAAAATATAATTTCTTGTCGTCACATTCACTTCTACTTCCGGAATTGCTGCGTTTAACAATTCTATCCTCGTCTCGCTTCCATAGACCAACACCCCGATGGATGCCCCGACAGAAAAGGGAGACTCTTTAAATCTGTAGGCAAAATAACCAGAACCTCCAATCCCAACTTTGTCGACATTTTGCCTGAATACTCCTTGAGGAAATCCCAGTGTGAAATGGAGACTCACTTGGAATCTCTCAACGGAATATCCCGGTGAATGCCATAACAAAATAAACAGGACGAGAATTACTGAGAGTTTAAAGATCTTCATAAGACTCCTCATTCATCCTTAAAACTTTTGTCATTCCCACTATATGCTTTTTGCAATTTCTATGCCAAATAAAAACAGGGAAAAAACAAAGCAATACCGGAATCGATTGTCCTTTGAAAGGATCAGATGTCTCAAACTTGGGCCTTGATAAGTCCCGGGAGTTTCGCAATACTAGACGGAGATAAAATGCTTAAAAACTATAGGATTGAGATCAGTTATGACGGAACCGACTATCACGGATGGCAGAGGCAACCGGCGAAAAAGACCATCCAGGGCCGTCTCGAAAGAGCCCTGGCCAAAATCGCGAAAAAAAACATCTCTGTTTTGGGTGCGGGCCGAACCGATGCGGGTGTGCATGCGCTCGCGCAGGTTGCAAACTTCAAAGCCGACCTTACCCTCACAGAAGAAGAACTCCTTCGGGCGATGAATTCTCTTCTTCCCCGTGATATCCGCATCATATCGCTCCAGAAAGTCGGCAAAGATTTTCATGCAAGAAGGATGGCCCTGTCCAAAATATACCAGTACCGAATACTCAACGCAAAAAGCATCAGTCCTTTCCTCATCCGATATGCCCTCCATTGGCCTTACCAGCTTGATTTGGAGGGGATGAAATCCGCTTCTGCAAAATTCATAAGAGAGGCAGATTTCACTCCCTTTTCTTCCAACCGGCTTTTGTTTCCTGTGAGGAATGTCAGCCGCTCCGCAATTCAAAAAAGGGGAGAGGAAATCATATACACGGTCGAGGCGAACGGATTTTTGAGATACATGGTGAGAACCATGGTGGGAACTCTTCTAGAAATCGGAAGAGGAAGAAGGTCACCAGATATCATCGACGACCTGTTCAAGGGAGGCAAACGAACGCTCGACAGTCCCACCGCAGAGCCTCAAGGTCTTTGCCTGATCAAGGTCTTTTATTGAGAGAGGCTTTTCCCCATGATGATGGCATCCTCAGAGGGACTGCGGTAATATCCCTTTCTCAAGCCTAATATCGTGAACCCCAATTTTTCGTACAAGCGACGGGCGGCAAGATTGGATGGCCTGACCTCCAAAAATACGAACTCGGCACCTTTTTGGCGCATCTCGAGCAACACCTTCCTGAGCACTCCTTCACCCACTCCCAACTGCCTGTAATCGGGAGAGATCGCAATATTGCTGATCTGAACTTCATTTCTCATATGCCAATAAATGATGTACCCGATGACCTTTTCCAATGGTCTATAAATAATGACATACGGATTAGAAATGGGTCTATTCTCTATCTCACCCTTGAAAGAAGAAAGTTGCCAGGGATTGGGATAAGAAATGTTTTCAATCTCTATGACAGAGGGAAGATCTTCTTCGACCATCTGCCGCAAAAAATAGGCCTCTTGGGGAAGATCCGATTTCCTAATGTTTTTCCTCCGCCTGAGATTTGCGTAAATACAAGGGCTCTATTTCATGGATATCTTTTCCTTTATTTTTTCGCAACATTTCATAGCCGATCAATCCAACCTCATAAGCTATGTAGGGAGTCCTTCGGGAAAATCTCGCCTTATCCTTTAAATACTGGAACAGCAAAGAGCGGTAAACACCCGCGCCACTGCCGATAAAGTGAATGATCCGATGAGCCGGCAGTCGCGAAAACAAGGCATCCGGAGAGTAGGCGCCCTGCGGAATAAGCTCTTGGAAGCCTCCTGCCTTTGACTCAAAAAGGGCGGCATAAACTTCGTTTTTTTTGGCATCGAGGAGGGGACAGATCAACCGATTCTGTGGATGTTGGATTTTTCTCGCCAGCGCCTCCAGCGTGGAAACCGGGGCTATCGGTTTTCCGGAAGGATACGCAAAAGATTTTATCGTACTCAACCCAATCCTTATTCCCGTAAACGAACCAGGGCCTACGGCCACGGCGAATCCTTCCACATCCTGAATGCTCAGCTCGTTGGACTCTAACAAAAATCGGATAGCAGGAAGAAGACGCTCAGAAAATGTGGCCGGAGAATCCTGATTGATTTCGGCAAAAAGAGAGGGGCCTCTTAAAAGGGCTACACTCCCTGATGGCGTGGTCGTATCCACACCGAGAATAAGGGCATCCTTTTCAATCTTGATTCCAGGTTTTCCCATAGCTATATAGCCCCCCTGCCCTATAAATTTCGTATTGGACGTCGCTCATGGGCAGGATGTGAAACGACAGGTTTTTGCTGCTAATCTGAGCTTTTCCGGATAGGAAAAACACGCGAATATCATCTCCCGTCTCGAGTTTTCCTTCATCCACAAGCTGCGTGAGTTCCAAGCTCCTCAGGACCGGAAAGCCCGAATTGACCGCATTCCGGAAGTAGATGGCTCCGAAGGATGGCGAGAGGATGGCCCCGATCTGTAAAGATCTGAAACAATCCACCGCTTGCTGGCGGGAAGAGCCCGCCCCAAAATTCCGGCCCACGACAAGAATGTCTCCAGGGCTGGACTTTTGGGGAAAATCCTTCCAGCCCTCCAAGTTACCGAAGGCATAAGTTCCCATCTTATCCACCTCGGTGATATGGAGATGGGCATTGTGAAAAATTTGATCGGTATCGATGTTTTCGATGAGATGGCCCTTAGCGTCGGAAAGAACACGAATTTTTCCTGAAACGCTTGATTCTGTCATGTCACAAATCCTCCGGACCGATGATTCGGCCGACCACACAGGAGGCCGCAACCACCTCAGGACTTGCCAAATATGTTTGGCCTTTACCTTGTTTGCCCGCAAAATTTCGGTTGCCGGTGCTGATTTGGACTTCCCCCTCTCCGGTCAGCCCGATATGTCCTTCAGCACATCCTCCGCATCCGGGATTGCTGACGATGGCTCCACTGGAAAAAAGAGTTTCGAGGATTCCTTGGCTCAGAAGCTCTTGGTACACGCGTCTTGTGGCTGGGACAACCTTGAGCATGACTCCCTCTTTTATTTTCCGCCCCTCCAGAACTCGTGCGGCAGCGGCCAAATCCTCTGTCCGCCCATTGGTACAGGACCCGATAAAACCGGAATGGATGTCTGTGCCCTTGAATTCAGACACATCAAATACGTTCTCTGGAGAAGAGGGAGCAGCGATTTGAGGGGTCAAACCCGTGACATCGAGCGCGACAGAATCTGCATATGCGGCATTTTCATCGACCTCAGGAACAAAACCTATGATACCAGCCATCTCGGTTACCATGCTGCAGAGGGTTATGCGCCCGGCCAAGGAAAGGTTCTTGACCGCCTCTCCATAAAACTCCACTGCCTTCAGGGCAGCCCTCTGCGTGCCCAATCGTTTCAAGATATAAAGCGTCAAATCTTTGGCACTGGCTGCAGATGAGACGGCCCCATCGATCTTGACCCGGAGTGTTTCAGGCACCTCAAACCATGTTTTTCCCGTTCTAAAGGCAAAAGTGATATCCACATCCCCCATTCCCTGTCCGAAACAATTCACCGCTCCCAGAATGTTCAGATGACTGTCTGTCCCGACCACCGTCATTCCCGCCAATGCCAGGCCTTCCTCGATAAGCACATGAGAGCCAATCCCTTGGTCCACATCAAAGACCTTTATGTTGTTTTTGCGGGCAAAATTGCGGCAAATCTGTTGGTTGTCCGCATACTTGAGAGAACAGGCAGGGACACACAAATCAAACGTAAAAAACGTCTTGGTCTTGTCTTCGACAGGATCATCCCCGTATTCTCTCTCGAAGTTTTTCACTACATTGGGCCCACCAAAATCCCGCGCCGACCGGATGTCCAGGTCCATCCACACGATCTTCCCGGGTTCTACTTCATCATGCGTGTGCGACTGGATGATTTTTTCGATGACTGTTTTCGGCATTTTCAAATTATCTCAATCTATTAGCCTTTCATAACCAGGATTATAAACGTTGTGCTACTGCGTGGGCAACGTCCAAAGTCGTAGAACTTCCTCCGAGATCGTACGTTCTGACTTTCCCCTCCCGGATGATATCCGCAATGGCTTGTTCCAAGCGAGAAGCCATCTCCCCTTCTCCCAACCATTCCAGCATCATCTTGGTTGCCAACAGCATGGCCGTGGGATTCACCTTGTACATCCCGGTATATTTTGGTGCCGACCCATGCGTGGGTTCGAACACCGCATAATCATCCCCGATATTTCCGCTGCAGGCAAAGCCCAATCCCCCGACGAGCTGAGCAGCAAGATCCGAGATGATATCTCCGAACAGATTCTCGGCAACCAGGACATCATAGTCTTGGGGATTTTTCACCAACCACATAGCCATAGCATCCACATTGGCTTCCCAAAACGCCACATCGGAATACTCCCTGGACATCTTCCTGGCGATATGCAGTATTAATCCTCCCGTCTCCCGGAGGACGTTCGGTTTTTCCACGATGGTAACCGACCGGCGTTTGTTTGTCCTGGCATACTCAAAGGCCCGGCGGCAA